>PLEQ01000071.1 GCA_003136475.1 Deltaproteobacteria bacterium | reverse complement strand
TGTCTCGTCTAGGATACTCGAAACACTTTGTGTCTCGCAATTAGATATTTTTGAGACTCAAAAATGACGGTGATTGCCAAATCTTATCCCGCTTCTTACTTTCCAGAGATATGTAGGCTTGAAAGTGGATATCTACTCAACGAGTTTAATTTCTGGATATTTTGCTTTGTCTGGAAATTTCACTTGCCCATCACGCAAGTGCTTGTCGAAAAACCATGATAGAAGTTATCATGTAATTTCAATCCCACGTCCTCCTNNCTTTTTTGCTAGAAATTTGTTTGATCCAGCTCGGATGAAGAATACGACAGTTGGTATTCCTGATCATAAAACCTTCGCTAGACCGTATCGATTAAAAGACTCTAAGGTAGAAGACCTCATAGAGGCTGATAAAATCATGGAGCGTCATGATGAAGATCTATTTACCGATGGTAACATTTATTCTACGCTTGAAGACCTCGATTTGTGGGTTCGAGCTCTTTCAGAAGAACGAATCATAAAATGATGACACCAGGGCCTACTGGTTATGGCTATAGAGTGGTTACTAAAGACAAAAGAGGAGAAATAGAGTTCAGTCATGGTGGTTACTGGCTTGGTTACGAATCATACTATAATTATCATCCGGATCTTAAACTTTCCATTATCTACTATTTTAATCTGCAGTTTAAACATGACTATGATTTTCACCAGCATCTTAAAGTGAAAGCTTTAGAAACTTGCATCTAGCCCTCATTTGATTTTCGTTCCTTTGTAAAATTACTTCAATCCTCTCACAATATGATCCAAGTCATCCTCATCATCATCGATTTCAAGGATGTCTGGATCAGAATATTCATGATGTTTCTTATCCTGATTCTTCGGTTTGCTTTTTTCTGAACTGTGAACTGATGGTGATGCTTTTTGTGGAGCTTGCACTCTCGGTTTTGGACTAGTGGGAAGATGCACTGGGGTTTCGTCTTCGACCTCCAGAACCTCCCGTTCAGAAGGAACATACCAGTTTTGCTTCGCATCAAGCCAGCTAACATAACGCGAAAATGTCCACATGTTCTCAGATGCACCCGTCTGAAGCACATCTCTCATTTTAAAGAGCTTTCCTTCGCGAATGAGTGCGCGCACAGGGGTATTTGTGAACATGATTTCACATTCGGGAACTCTGATTCTGAGATCAGGTTTGTATCTGAGCCGTTGGCATATGACGGCAACCAAACTGTCGGCTAATTGCGATCTTATAGATTCTTGAATCTCAGACGGAAAAGCAGACACAACCCTCTGAATGGCTTCTGCGACATTGGAAGAGTGGACCGTTGCAAAAACTAAATGGCCAGTCTCTGCTGCATTAAGAGTAAGCCTCATTGTTTCGGTATCACGCATTTCACCGACCATGATGACATCGGGATCTTCACGCAAGGAATCAATCAAGGCTTGGTTGAATGAAGGAGTATCCCGACCGACTTCCCTTTGTCGGATAAGAGACCGTTGTGATTTGAAATGATATTCGATCGGATTTTCAATCGTGATGATATGACGTGGAAGGCTTGTATTGATCTCTTCTATCAGTGCGGCCATTGTCGAGGATTTTCCAGAACCCGTAGGCCCACTGATTAGAACAAGACCGTGATTGTGAGATAGAATTTGTCTGAGATCGGGGTGCAAATTCAATTTGTCGATTGTTGCTTTAAACGGTGCGAGGAGGCGGATTGCCATACCGATGCCACGAGCTGTTTTCATAATGTTGATGCGACAACGAATTCCGCTAATGGTTAAAGAAAGGTCAAAGGATTTTTGTTCAATGAACTCATACCAGCTTTCTTCACCAAGAAGAGTTCTCGCAATGCTCATGAGTTCCGATGAAGAGATAATCGATTCTGTGTGATTCAGAGTGCCCCGCACACGCAGTACTGGCGCCATATTTGATTCAAGATGAAGGTCACTTGCACCTTGGCTACGAGCCATAGACACAAGGTTTTCTAGAGCTGCTGACATTGCCATTTGTAATCCCCTAGCTTCTCGCGCTGAATTGCTTTTCGGACTGCAACCATAGCAAAAAAAGTAGGAAATTACACCGAAGCTATCTTGTTGATATTACAAAAAAAAGAAACGCCCCACTATAAAGTATTGCTTCACAAAGGCGAGACAATCCAGGATCTTGGCGGCAAGCTTCTCGAGGTTTGAGAGTGGCATTTCCATTTGGTTGGAAGACTCTATCTCAGGTGACAGAACTGACAGAACTTTTTTTTGGTATCTGTTGGACCATCTTTTCTACATTCGCCTGTCACTTGACCACATACTCCAACGGTAGGTGAGGTATACTTATCCAAATGCTCACGTTTCACTTTTTTGTAAGGTTCCAATGGGGTTAGAGGCTTCTACATCAACAAGAGGTAGGGGGTGTGCCCACGTCAATTCCGGAGGAGTGAATTGTCGAGCCTATGCGATACCAGCGCCAGTCGGATCGGTCGGTCCCGTACCTCTTCCTGAGAAAGCATGAGAACCTTGTGATAGTTCAGAATCTCTTGGATATCCTTTTCCTTCTCACCAGTGAACTCTTGACCCGCCTGATGCTCTAATACCTCTTCGAGAGTGGCTTGAGTCCTCTCAATTTTTGAGGATAGAACCGCCTCCTGGTTATGAGAGGGGATAATAGAACTCCGGGGTTAGGGATGGCTTGTAATAATCCGTTATAATTGGATAATTTCGCGTTTGATTCGCCTATAAGAGTCGCTAATTTGTCGTAATCAACCGATTTTAGGGGTAATTTCTGTGGAATATAAGGTTCTGGCATAGATTCACCTGTTATTTAAGGTATTTTTAAGTCTCGTTCTTATAGAAGTATGAGACTCAATCTTGTTTGTGTCTCGTCTAGGATACTCGAAATACTTTGTGTCTCGCAATTAGACATTTTTGAGACTCAAAAGCAATAAACTTGTCTTTAATCCCCCATTCCCCGCCCAAAGCTACTTTCCTACTTTGGCTCTCACTTCAGGGACGATCTAAGCTTCCGATACGTACAAAGAGTTTCTTTAATTTCAATTGCTTTTGGAAATTTTATGTATTGGAAATATAAAATATTATTTTTTTTACTTCTGTCAACACCAGCTCTTTTTGCTGGTATACATGTAAAGAAAACTGATCTTGAAAAAGAATACGTCATCGTCGTTTATCAGCGAAAACATAACTGGAGCTTTTCTAAGCTCGCAAAATTTTCAGTCTCCCAAAATGGGATAACACTTGTCGATGCTAAATCAAATACGACCTTGGTAAATTTCACCGCTATGGGTTCAGATGTCGGAGCTATAGAGGGAAGATTGCAACACGTCAACATTGCTAATTTACTCGAGGGAACTCCATTTTCTGGCACTGATTACTCTTTTGAAGAGAGATTATCTGTAGTCTTTCAAGAACATACTTTTATCTTTATTGAAAGTATCAGTCAAGCGACTAAATTAACAAAGACACCAC
>PLEQ01000221.1:5100-14908 GCA_003136475.1 Deltaproteobacteria bacterium | reverse complement strand
ATTCCACATAGGTTTCCAGTAGGTCTAGCCCCGCTCTCTGCGTCGATTGGCGTTTTTGGTTGATATCCGTGACCCCTTTTAAATAGAGATTTTGTTGGCGGTTAAGTTCACTGATGACCTGGTCACGTTCATCTGTGGCGGTTTTTAACTCCATTGCGATTTCTTGAGTATGGAGTTTTCTGACCTTGAGGACTGACGAGAGACGTTTGAACTTACGAAGAAGCTCTTTCATTTTTCCTCTTCAAAGAAAATTTGGATCAATTGCGCAATAGTTAGAGGTNNCTGCCCTTTTGATAAGAACCCATTTGAATAAAATCGATATTCTCTAAATAAGTAGCTATTAACGCACGAACGCGATTGGCAAGTTCCAAATGTTGCGGAGAGATGATGTCCGTCATAACGCGGCTCACACTCGTGGTGATTTCTATGGCTGGGAAATGCCCTTTTGCCGCCAGTGATCGCGAAAGATTGATATGGCCATCGAGTATGGCACGAGCCATATCCGGCATGGGGTCGTTGAAGTCATCTCCGTCTACCAAGACGGTGAAGAGGCCGCTGATGCTGCCTTTGCTTTCAAGCTGTGGTCCACAGCGTTCCAATAGCTTTGGCAGAAAAGCAAAGACCGAAGGTGGGTAGCCTTTGGATGTCGGAGGCTCCCCAATGGCGAGTCCGATTTCACGCTGCGATTGGGCAACGCGACTCAGGCTGTCCATCATGAGCAGAACTTTTTTACCTTGTTGAGAAAAATACTCAGCAACCGCCATGGTAACTTTGGCCGCTCGAATGCGTAAGAGGGCGGATTGGTCGCTCGTTGCCACGATAATGATGGAACGTTGGAGACCCTCTTCGCCGAGATCGCGTTCGATAAATTCTCGAATTTCCCGACCACGTTCGCCAATAAGTCCAATGACGTTGATATCAGCTGAAGAACCTTTTGCGATCATACCTAACAGAATACTCTTGCCAACGCCCGAACCGGCCATGATGCCAAGACGTTGCCCTTCTCCGAAGGAAAGGAGCCCATCGATAGCCCGTATGCCCAAGGGCAGTTGTCGAGAAATCCGCATGCGGCTCATTGGATTCGGTGCATCGCGTTCCACCGGTACCGAGGCGCAGTAACGGGGAACCTTGAGCTCTTCACCATTGAGGGGTTGCAGAAAGGAATCTAGAACTTTCCCGAGTAGGAAGTCGCCAACGGGAATTTTTTCAGCCAGCTTGCGACCTTTGATGCGGGAACCGATCGTGATTCCAGCCATATTGGCATAGGGTATCAGTAAGGTTCTGTCGTTTCGAAAACCCACGATTTCGGCAAGTAGAGAGCGTTCTTGTCCCGCTACATCGATATCGACAAGGGTCCCCAGCCGGCCGAATGGAAACTTGGCCTCAACTATCGTTCCTATAACGTCGCAAACTCTTCCTTCTGGCTCCCAATGTAGGTGTCTAAAGGATGGTGAGAGATCCTTGGCTGAAAATTTACGAACGGGAGTATTATCTGTTGTCACTGTCCTTCTCTTTATCAAAAAGGCTGAGATTCGTTTGTTCAAGAAGTTGATTAATGATGTCTTTGAGGCCTGTATCCACAACGCCCAAATCGGTTTCAATTTGAAAATTGCCGACACTTATTTTCGGATCGGAAACCAAATTGTTCTTTAAACTGTCAGCATTAAGGCTGGATAGCTTATAGAAATCATTGGGGTTCAAATGCACGACAAACTTATCGCTGTCGATTAGGGAGGCTACCGTCTTTCGGATGATTTTGGCGAAGGTCTCAGGCGAAGCAGCGATTTCCTTTTCAAAAATTGTCTGACTGAGAGCTTTTACCAGCTCATAGAAATTGTCTTGAATATTGGAAAGAACATCTTTTTTGAGACGTTCTAAACCTCGCATGATGTCACCAAGCTGCTGACTCAGTTTCAGAGCTTCTTCTAGACCTTCTTTGTACCCAAGCTCCTTGGCTTTTTCTTGAACTTGCTTAAAGTCGCTATCACTCATGGCTATTTTCGAAGCTTGGGAGCTATCGGGAGGCGTGGCTTCTGCCCCTTGTGCTGGCTTTGTATCCGCTTGCTTCAATTCGGGTACGGAGGGCTCCGTTTTGATTTTAGAGAAGGCGTCCTTGACGATTTCAATAGGGTTTTTCGGCGAAAACTCAATGGACTGAAGGTCCTTCAGTTTATCGCCATCAGCTGAGTTATTCAAATGAGGTATTGTTTCAATAGTGTCAAGGGCCGGAATTTCTCGTCGTGCTTTGCGCGGTGATTGGCTGGTGTCTCTGTCCTCGTCCTCAGCATCGGAGTCTTTCAAGGTTTCTAAATATTTTTCGTATTCTTCCTCTTCATCTTCATCGTGTTCCTTGGGACGAATCGACCGTCGTTTGGCTTCTTCCCAATCTTGGGTAAAATCGATCGGGAATTGAATGGGCTTTTTTGGCTGCTCAAGATCCTCTTTAAATGAAGATGGATCGATCAGGTTTCTGTCGATATCGTCTTGATCATGATAACGTGTATGAATAATATTGGATTGAATATTGTCTGGAATAATCAACTTACGTAACGAAATTTCTTCGAAACTATAGTTTGTAACTTTAATAATCTCAAAAATTTTCGAACCTTTTTTTAGAAATTTACCGGTAGGCATCAGACCGCTCCGCTAGTTGGGCTCAGCAGGATACGGATTGCCTCAGTAGTTCGCTTAGGCTCATTTCGTGCAAGATACATGACTTGATCTTTGGGGGACATTTTTTCGAAGGGAACCTCTTCTTGAACTTTGACACGTTGCATAGTGGCTGTTTCAAGTTCGGGTCGATATTCTTCGACGACAGCCATTTGCTCTTTTTTCTCTGGATCATAAACAAGCCATCGGAAGTAAGGTCGTACGACAAACCCAAAAAAGAATGCTATGGCGAGGGCAATCACAGCTGAGATCGCTAAGGTTGATAAGTAGGCTCTATCTTCTTTTTTCTGTTCTTTAATTGCCATAAGTTGCGAAGGATCAAGCTGGAACATCATATTATGGACCGTAAGGGAATCTCTCCCTTCTTTGAAACCAACAGCATCTTTTATCAGTTCTTCAATTTTCTTCATTTCCTCAGACGTACGAGGTGCAAAGTCCGGTTGGCTCCCATCTAAGGGATAGATTTGTTTGCCGTCGACGATAGCTGAAACCGTTAAGCGCAGGATCTTTCCCACCGACGGTGTTCGTTCGCTGGTTGTTTTGGAATAGTCGTAGTTGACGATCTCCGACTCGCGTTTGCTGCCTGACTGCGCTGCGGCTCCGCTAAGAGGTTCCTGTTCGCCAGGAACGTTAGATTTGGCCCCCGGAATTCCAGTAGGGTTGAGGCTTTGACCTTGTACGGAAGAGCCGGTAGTGTTTTTGGAAACGACGACAACTCCTTCAGGATCCACATTTTGGATCGTTTGCTTCTCCTGGGTGAAGTCAACCTGAGCATCAACTTTGGCATCGACGCGCTCGTAACCTACGACTTTTCCGACGATACCTCGTATTCTTTCTTCAAGGTTTTTTTCGATAGCTTGAGTATAGACAAGAATCTCTTGCGATTGTTTAGCTGCCATGTTGTCAGGCTCGGCTTCACTAATCATCGTGCCATCAGAATCGATAATGGTTATTTGATTGGTCTCAAGACCTTCTACAGAACGTGACACCAGGTGTTGAATGCCTTGAATCTGCTTCTTTTCAAGTTTCATCCCGTGCTTGGTGTTTAAATAGATAGCAGCTGTAGGCTTTTTTTGGTCTCTTACGAACAGGCTATTTTTTGGCATGACAATATGAACGCGTGCCGATGAGATGCCGTCAACTGCCGCAATCGTTCTGGCCAATTCTCCTTGAATAGCTCGTAGTTTCAAAATTTCCTGTTCGAATTCAGTGCGGGTAAAACTTTCGGTATCGAACTGCTCCCACCCTACGACGCCTTTATTGGGGAGTCCTTCTTGACTGAGTTGGACTCTTAGATGATCGAGATCTTCGACCGGAACTTTGATACCCTTACTATCAACTATGTAGCGGGTGTAGTTATTTTTTGCGAAAAAAGAGCTTATTGCAGCGATGTCTTCTTGCGGAAGTTCTGTGAAAAGGTACTGATAAGTTGGTCGTGATCCCAATATCGCTGCAAGGAGCAGAATTCCCGTAACGACAACCGAAGAGGCAACGATCGTGATTTTCTTCGCTGCGGATAAGGTTTTCCAGAAATCCCCGATCTGGGTGCTCGATTTTGCAAAAAACTCGGCGATTTTATTCAATTTTATATCCTAGTTAATCTTAAACTGGCATTCTCATAATATCTTGATAGGCTTCGAGAGCCTTGTTACGTACTTGCACCATCAAGTTGAAGCTCAATTCTGCTTGGCTGATGGCGAGCATTGTTTCATGTAAATTTTCACTTTTACCCGTCGCAACATCTTGCGCCAACGCGTCCGCATTGTTTTGCAAGCTATTCACTTCCTTAAGACTCCCGACCAAGTGATCCATGAAACTCTTAGCATCCTTGGTCGACTGTGATGGATTGTCCAGTGCGGTGTGCTGATCCTTAAGGGCTATCTGGGCTACTTTGTCAGAGACGATACTCTTGATTTCTAAAGACATGGAAAACTCCTATTATCGGCCAATTTCTAGCGCCTTTTGCGCCATGGCTTTGGGTGCATTAAAGGCAGTGGTGTTAGCTTCGTAAGCTCTAGTAGCCATAATCATATTCACCATCTCGGTCATCATTTGGATATTGGGCATCGCTACAAAGCCGTCCTTATCAGCATCCGCATGACTCGGATCATAAACCCTTCGAGGTTCCTTGGTGTCTTGATGGATTTCTATCACTTGAACTTTCTTAAGTCGCGAGTCTGTTTTGTCAGCAAGCATATCCTCAAATGGTGATCCCAATGGCACTGCCGAAAAGACGGCATCCTGACGTTTGTAGGGACCTCCTTCTGGAGTACGGGTCGTTTGCGCATTTGCAAGATTTGAACTCAGAAGATTCATACGCAGTCTCTGCGCCGTCAAAGCGGATGAGCTGATCTCTAGTGATTTAAAGAAGTTATTCATTAGCGACCTCCCTGAATAGCGTAGCGAACGGTGGCAATTTTTCGATTGATGGCCTCAATCGTTGCGCGATAGAGAATTTGGTTCTGAGCAAGTAGAGCCATTTCGTGATCCGTCTCGACTGTATTGCCATCGTTGCCGACCGATTCTGTAGGACGGATATAAAGATCTGGCTCAATTTGCCCATTGGCTGAGACGTAGGCGGATTTGAAATGCTGATCTTTAGTCACCTGCAAACGGGTTGCGGCTCTATCGCTTACGGATTGCAGCTGTTCTTCGAAATCATAGTTCAGCGATCGATATCCCGGAGTTTCAGCGTTGGCTATATTCGAATCGATGATTTGGGATCGCTTCATACGATGCGTCAAAGACGCCATCTGAACGCGATCGGTGAATCCGAATAAGTCACTGAAAATCTGGGTCATAAACTTGATCTCTNNCATCAAAACCGGCAGCCGTAAATTCATTGATTTTGTTGCGTAAGGTGCGAAGGCTGATGCCGAGCGTTTTAGCGGCATGCGTTCGATTGCCTTTGTGGAATGCCAAAGTTTGGAGAATGAAGTGCGTTTCAACAATATTGAGGGGCTGACCAATGGGTAGACTAGCAATCCATTCCAGGCTGCGAACAGGTTCTTCACCATCTATTGGGATATTTTCAGGTGTGATGATGTCGTTTGAATTCAAGATGACTGCGCGCTGAATGATATCTTGCAATTCACGAATGTTGCCTGGCCAGTCATGATTTTTGAGCTTATTCATAGCTCGTTCGGAAAACGTCAACTGCGGGCGAGCAAAGTTTTTAGCACATTCCTGTAGGAATTTTTGTGCTAAGAGTACGATATCTTTGGGTCGTTCGCGGAGCGGAGGAATTTCCAAGTGCAATACATAGAGACGATAGTAGAGATCTTGGCGAAATTTCCCTTGCGCGACAGCTTTGACAATGTCTCTGTTCGTAGCGGCTATGATGCGTGTGTTAATCGGAATGGGACCTTTGGAGCCGAGCGGATCGATAACACGTTCCTGCAAGACACGCAGGAGTTTGGCTTGTAGTGAGAGATCAATTTCCGTAATTTCATCCAACAATAAAGTTCCATTATTGGCGAGTTCGAATTTTCCCGTGTGACGTTGGTGGGCACCCGTGAAGGCGCCTTTTTCAAAGCCAAATAGCTCACTTTCCAAGAGGGATCCGGGCATAGCCGCACAGTTGACTGCNNTGACTGCGATATAAGGTCGCCCTTCTTCATGGGAGGCTTCGTGAATCGCACGTGCGATGACTTCCTTGCCAACTCCCGATTCGCCAGTGATCAGGACAGGCACGTTCGTACCTGCGATTTGCCAAATAATGTCATGAATTCTTTTCATTTTTTCATCAGCCGTATCAAATAGCGGACGCTGATCCTCCGGTCGTTTGCCTTTGCGGCTTTGGATGTAATCGAGGTAGGTACTCGCTTGGGGATAGCCCCCATTGAGGTTGGCTAGCGGCTGAGAACCTATTTTGAAGTTGCTCACGACAGACTCCTTATTTCTTAAATTGCGTTAAGCGTTCTTTAGCTAAATTTGAATAAAAGAGATTATTGCCATCTCGACTGGCTGCATTCAGTGCTTTAATCGCGTCATCACGATTCCCGGCTCTTTACAATAACAAGCCGCCTTTGTAGAAAGATTCGGCACGTTTTTCCCAATTCAGGGCATTTTCAGCGGCTCGGACATAGATTTGTCCCGCTTTCAGAAATTCGTTGTTTTTGCGATAGTCTTCCGCAAGGGTGACGAGATCTGAGGCCCAAGTGCTTTGTGCGAGAACATTGTTGCTGAATTTTTTCGGGTCCATATTTTGGAGAAGTGTCAGGGCTTCCGTGCGTTCGGAAGGCAGATTGATCTGACCGAGTCTTTCGAAAAGTTTATGGATCATGAGAACGCGCTCAGCATGATGTCGTGATTCTTCGTCACGGAGCGGCTCTCCTGCTAGACTCTTATCATTTTTTTCAAGGCCACCGTCTCTGCCTAAACTGTCTTCCTTGTACATGTCTAAAAGGGCCACAGGAGCCATGTGTAGAAGGTTTTCTTCGGCAAGGCTTTTTTCAAAATACTTCTGATAGGATTTATTGAGACTGGCCCGATCATTGGGACTCAGTATTTTCCAGGCATCCAGGCATTTTGTGTCATAAGTGCGACTATCGGCAAAGAATTGCTCTGAGACCGATGAGTTGTTGCCCGCTCTGGCGTTTCGTGCAAGTTGTTGATTGAGAGTTGACAGCCAAAAAGCAGCTTTTACTCGGTTGAGATTTGAGGTGTCTTTTTCAAATACCGTTTTGTAGAAAGGAAGAGCCGCTTCCAAATGCTGGGTATTCCGATAAGCTTCAGCGATTGCCCAAGCGTTTTCTGGCACTTCTACAATGGTCTTCACTACGACGGGAAGATTTTCATAGACAGCGAGGATCTCAACATAAGCATTGTTGGCTGAAAGTTTCTGCAGAGTTGTCCGGATTTTTGTTACGAGATCGNNACATGCGCATAATTGGTGAAGAACTGACTGGCAAATTTGCTGTTTTGTGGTGTCCAGGGGCTTTCGGGTTGCAGAAGACTTTTGAGGATTATAGCGTTGACTAGAAAGGCTGTTTTGCTGTTTTCGATCGCCGACGCACGCGTGGATAATTCGCGAAGTAGAACAGTGTCGACGATGGGAAGAGAACGTTGATCGCTGCTTTTTTGGCGCGTCCAAAAGGCCCTGCGGATGAGTTTTTGTTCTTGGATTTCGGCGAGCGGAGACTCCGCTAAGCCAGCCTCTTTAGCGAGTGCATTGAGGTCAGAGAATTTTCCAGCTTTTATAGATTCTAGGGCGCGGATATCGATTCGCCGATGGGCTGCAAATCGAGCAATGGGGGACGATGGAAATTTTTCTTGAATGGAATTGTAGTAGCCATCTGCAAGGGTAAGGTTCCCTTGGCCGAAGTGACATTCACCTAAAGCCCAGAGGTGAAAAGGGTCACGGTCAAATAGGGTCGGTTCTTTGTAGAGCACTTTTTGATACAGCAAAAGCGCCTGTTTTTCATCCCCGAAACTAAAGACTTTGTAAGCATTTTCTGCAATTTGGAAGCTATCAGAAATACCCTCGACCAGAGGTGTCTTGGCAGCTTCTCGGTAGAGAGCCAAAGTAATCGGGTAGACATAAGGAGGAAACCGTTTCCATTCATCGCCTCGTCCGTGCGCTACATCATCGCTCTTTGTTTCCGTTTGAGCTATTGGGGTTTGAACTAGGCGTAGAGAAGAGTTTGTCTCTGGCTCAGCGGAGGGGCTTTCTGGATCCGAGGAATCCTTGAAGAATGCCGGTTCATCATCATCAGATTTTGGCGTCATGTAGAGGGGACTGCCGATGCCGGAGAGAGGGAGTTGCGTAATGGGATCTCTGTCCAAGACATATTCTTTGTCGAAAAGACTGATGCTTAGACGCGGAGGTTCCGTCATTTCATAGATTCGGTAGACCACATTATGATCACGTAAGAAGAGACGTATTTCATAGTTGTTGTGTCCGTGATCTTTGATGAGGACTCTGCGAATGAGGCGTTCATCATAAGTATTCAGAAGATCGAGTTGCTCCGACTTCGCATCTTTGAAATAAAGAATGATAGCGTTGTCTTTGCTATCCGTAGCGTAGTGAATTTCCTTCTTCGGTATCAGAGGTATTTCAATCTCGCTGTAACGGCCCTTAGCGTATGCGCTTGCGCTGAACAGCGAGCTAGAAAGTGCTAGGGTTTTGATTAAAAATTGCGCCATGTATTTGTACTTAAACGGTTTGCATCGCTCTATTGAAAAGCAAGGACCGTGCCCATATGTAACATTCCAAAATTAAAGGAAATATTGCATATGGCAAAGCGGGGCGGATACTGTATAGTTGTCGACTTGTGTCAAGGTCGTGACGTATTGCCAAAATACTGGCATCGTATCTATTCAGGTTTTCAATATTTGAAAGTTGTAAAGAGAGGTAGTGGGTGGAAAATATCCTGCCTTGGTTAGAGCGTGGCTCGCCAGTTCGTGTGGCTATTATTGGTGACATTATTTTGGATGAGTATCTTGACGGAACTGTGTCGAGAATTTCACCCGAAGCACCGGTTCCTATCCATTTAGTCAAAAAAACCTCTCACTCAGCGGGGGGCGCTGCTAACGCGGCTCGGAATATCAGTCTTGTGGGTGGTGCGGCGTGCTTATTTGGTGTTTGTGGTACCGATGAAGGTGCTGAGATCCTGTTTAAGCTTCTCAAAACAGATGGCGTGGAGACTCAGTCGGTCATTTGCGTGAATAATCGACCGACGAATCGTAAAACACGGGTTACGGCAGCTAACCAGCAAATTATCCGTATTGACTGGGAGCGGGTCCATGCTCTGGAAGTGGAAAATCAGGAACTTCTGATGCAAGGACTAAAAGATTCGAGTTTCGAAGCCATTCTCGTCAGTGATTATGGCAAAGGTCTTTTGCCTCGCGAGTTACTTGCTAGTATTTTTCAAATTGCCCAGGAGCGAGGGATTCCTTGTGTAGTCGACCCCAAAGTGACGGACTTTAGTCGGTATCAGGGGTGTTCGGTGATAACTCCCAATCTGCGTGAGTCGCTTACCGCCCTGGGTCTCGAAGAAGATTGTGGGTTGACGGGTGAGCAGTTGGGGCGTCGCTTGCAAGAACACTATAGCCTGAATGACGTGCTTGTGACGATGGGGCCGCAAGGCATGCTGTATGTGCCCAAGGATGCTCAGAAGTCCTCTATCTATAAAAA
>PLEQ01000221.1:4532-5062 GCA_003136475.1 Deltaproteobacteria bacterium | reverse complement strand
TATGCTGTCGGGCGGCAACACACTTCTAAGTTCCCGGCAGACGCCGTCCAGTTCAAAAGTCATTCATGCGGATCGGGTGCAAGACCTGGTGGGCCGTCTGAGGCAGTCTCCCTTGCGGATTGTCTTTACCAACGGCTGTTTTGATCTACTGCATATCGGTCATGTCGATTATCTTGAAAAAGCCAAGATGCTCGGGGATCTCTTGATTGTTGGGGTCAATACCGATGAATCGATTGCACAAATCAAAGGACCCAGTCGGCCGATTGTCGAATTGAATCAGNNCAATCAGCGCATGCGAATTTTAGCGTCCCTCTCTTGTGTCGATTATGTCATTCCATTTGCGGAAGCCACCCCTTTGCGTCTTATTGAACTTCTTTCGCCGCATATACTCGTCAAGGGAGCGGATTATGCTGAAGACACGATAGTGGGAGCTCAGCATGTTAAAAAGCTCGGTGGCTTTGTACAAACTATCGAGCTGGTGCCAGGCGTTTCCACATCCAAGATTGTGGAACGCATACACGGATCTGAAT
>PLEQ01000221.1:0-4527 GCA_003136475.1 Deltaproteobacteria bacterium | reverse complement strand
ACGCCCCTCAAACGTACGTGTCTACCAATTCCACCATCTTCGCAAAAATATCGAACTCGGAAACTAGTCTTCTGAAGGAACAGCAGGCTCTTCTTGAGTTTCTTGTTTCTCAAGCTTTTCTTTTAGGCCAATTTTGTGGCCACCTTGAAGCATAACCAGAACGATCGAAGTGACCATAAATATGATAGCAGCCATATAAGTCAACTTTCCTAGGAAGGAGGTTGCCCCTGTTGCCCCAAAAACACCTTGAGTGTTTCCGCCGCCAAATGCTGCGCCGACCCCACCCCGATTACCGCCCTGAACCAGGACGACGAGGATCATAAATAGGGCTACTAAAATATGTAGAACAACAATAAGGGTATCCATACATTCCTGCGCTTGTTTGGCCTTTGAAGTGGTGGCGCCTCCCGGAATCGAACCGGGGACACATGGATTTTCAATCCATTGCTCTACCGACTGAGCTAAAGCGCCCGCGGCTTCAAAGGTTTTTCAACTTACGATGACATAGTTCAATAGTCAATTGAAGATTATAGTTAGAATTCTCGCTCCGTCTACCATCGCGTGGGCCTTCGTTGCAAAAACAGCAATCTCCTTTTAGAATGGGGCTCGCGATTTTCTTCTAACATTAGGAAAGCCAATGGTTCACTCTAGCCCTGACAGGCTTATAATTATTGCTGGGCCTTGCGTAGCCGAATCCCCTGCCATGATGGATGAGGTAGCCTCAGCCCTTAGCGAGCTCAGTAAAAAACTCGAATTCACTTTTATTTTCAAAAGCAGTTTTGATAAGGCTAACCGCCAGTCTATTGAGAGCTACCGCGGTCCTGGCATGGATAAGGTTCTCGGCTGGTTTTCAGATATAAAGTCCCGGTATGGCTGCTACACCTTGACCGATGTGCATGAAGTTCAGCAAGTGCATGACGTAGCCGCGGCTGTGGATGCCTTGCAAATTCCTGCCTTTCTTTGCCGCCAAACAGACCTACTAGCAGCGGCTGTTCGGACCGGAAAATTTGTAAATATAAAAAAGGGACAATTTATGTCCCCGCAAGCGATGGTCCATGTCGTGAATAAGGCTAAAGTCGCCGCAGAGCTTGCTACTGGCCAATTACCGCCAATCGCACTTACCGAACGCGGAACCAGTTTCGGATATGGCGACCTTGTCGTCGATATGCGTTCCTTTGCCATCATGCAAGGGAGCAAAGTGCCTCTGATTTTTGATATCACCCACAGTACGCAACGCCCAGGCAGTGGTGGCGATTCTGTATCCGCTTACACCCGCGAATTTGCCCCAGTTCTTGCGCGAGCAGCAGCGGCAACCGGCAAGCTTTCAGGCTTTTTTCTTGAGGTGCATCCCAATCCATCCCAGGCTAAAAGCGATGCGGGGGCCCAACTTACTATTAGCCAGGCAGCAAAGCTTCTCAGCCAATTGATCCCTTTATGGCAGCAGGCGCGGGAATTGCAAAAAATTGATGAAGACTTCACTTTTGTCTAGTGNNGGATCTAGTGCCGAGTTCCGGCTCTAGAAGAAGAGCTGTCATCCAAAGGAAATCTCCCCCATGAAACTCTTCCCGACACAAAAGGCTCGCTAAGTACTCTTCAGTTCTCCGTTGCCAAAGATAGTCCGCTTTGCGGTCACAGTCCCACGGTAGACGCTCTTTCGGAAACTCACGCATATCCAGGAGCTCTCGTAGCAACGCAAAACGAGCAGTCTCATTGACTAAGCCTAACTCCTTCAAAAAAAGCCATTTGAAAAATAGATTGGGTTGGGATTCCGAGTATATTTTGAAAGCCACCCACAGGGTCTTCTGTTCATCCAGAGACTCAAGAGTGAACCAGTTCAGAAATTTAAATAGTTTTAGAGCAAGATTAGATGGCGAACTCATTGTCATATGCTTTTTTTCATACAGGCTATGAATTTCACCGTTGAGCCATAAGTGTAACGCGGTTAGATGCGCCTCATAGCCAGGCTTAACAAATAATGTTTCCCACTCAAATATCCAAACATCCGTGCCAAAGAACTGCGTTTGGGCAATTCCCACGAACGCAAGCATGCGGTCGAGCGAAAATTTAAGTGAGGGGGTGACAAAGCTCGTATAAACGGGACCCTTATCGAAAAAACCGGAATGCGTGTTGAGGCGTTGCGCAATTTCTTCTAAATATTGGAAATAGCCAGGTGGTTTTTGCGTGAGTGCCGAAACAATACCCAGAAACATGTCACGCGATAAGGTCTCGGTTCGGCAGAGCGGATGACGGGGCCAGAACGCGCCATTTTGTTTCGTTCGCATGATATCTTCCCAGGCTCGCGCAGCATCTTCCTTGAAGCCTAACTTTTCTAAAGCAATAAAGCGTAAAGACGAAAACAATAAACTGTCACAAACGTCCGTAGGGATATTGAATAGGCCGCGATTGACGACCATTCCGTTAACAAGATGATTGGTCTTTATAAAATTTTGATAAGTGTGAATCCTTTGTAAGGACGCCTCAGTAAGCTCTCGCTTGGTTTTGATGTCAAGGTGTGGGGTTTTAGCATACCATTCCTGCAGCAGCTTGTGCGAGACGCTTAGAAAGCGACTATCCGCTACGATCGAAGCTAGGAACGTGCCAAAAAATAGTAAAACCATTCCGCAAAGCACGCACCAAGTAATGGTATAGACTGTTTTCACAGCAATGGAACCACCTATACGCCGCTAGCCATATCGAAAATTGGCAGATACATGGCGATAACCACTATGGCAATAATGCCACCTATGAACACAATCATAATGGGTTCAATCATGGAAAGCAGAGTCTTTACAGCTGTATCGACTTCCTCTTCGTAAAACTCGCTGACTTTTGTTAACATTTCGTCAAGTGCACCGGTCGATTCACCTACTGNNACCATGACTGGAAAGAGATCTCCCTCAGAAAGCGGTGTCGAAAAGTTTTGGCCTTTTTCCAAACCAAACTTAACATTCAACACAAATAATTCGATAACCTTGTTGCCAGCAGATGATGCGCAAATCGTAAGAGCCTCCAAGAGGTTGACGCCGGAACTCAACATGCTGGCCATGGTGGAGCAGAAACGTCCTACCGCGATTTTCTTTAAAACATCCCCTATGATGGGGGATTTGAGAATATACTTATCAAATATTCTTTCGCCCTTTTCAGTTTTTTTCCAAGCAATAAATCCATAGACGAATGCAAAAAGACCACCGAAAATAAAATACCAATTACGCGCAAAGAAATTTGAAAAGTCAATCACCTGTTGAGTCAACCACGGCAGGCTGCGACCCGTCTCGGCAAATTGTCTTGCAAAGACCGGCACCACAAAAACGAGAAGTCCAGTGACCACAGCGATGGCCACCACTAGAACAATGAGAGGATAAGCCATGGCAGATTTGAGCTGGCTTTTGATTTTTTGAGCTTTCTCGATATAAGTTACTAACTTTTTTAGAATGACATCTAAGTTACCACTCGCTTCCCCAGCCGCCGCCATTGCTATATAAAGGGGATCAAAAATTTTCGGGTACTTGGTAAGAGCTGCTGAAAATGTCGAGCCGCCTTCGATGGTCTCGCGTATTTCTCCTAGAGCTCTTCGAAACCCCCTTGAAGGTTGTTGTTTTTCCAGAATTCCAAGAGATTGGATTAGGGGGACGTCGCTACCGACCATTGTGGCAAGCTGCTTAGTGAAAACAATCACATCCTTGGCTCCAGGCAGCTGTTCGCCGAGAGCTAACTGAAATTGGCCTTTTTCATTCTTATATATATACTCACCTAAAACTGCCGTCTCACCTTCGAGTAGCCGTGAAGCACTGCGGGCGCTTACGGAAAAGGGGCGTAATCCGCGTAAACGCAGGAGGGCTTTAGCTTCCGCCTTTGTCGCAGCAGACAGCTTACCCAGTCTCAATCTATTGTCTTTAGCTCTTGCTCTGTAGTCGAAAATTGGCATAGATCTACTCTTTCCTTAGGTTTTTAAGCGCCCTTCTGGTTTGTTGAATTCGTGCCGTCTGAATCCGGAGAAGTTGTTTTAACAACTTCCTTTGCAGTGGTGATGCCTTGAATCATTTTGGTTAGCGCAGATTGCCGAAGAGTTTTCATACCGGTGCGCATCGCCACTTTCTTAATGGCCAAAGATGAGTCACCTCGCAAAATACTATTTTTAATTTCATCATTCATAAATAAGACTTCATGCACAGCAATTCGACCTTTGCTGCCCGTTTGATTGCAGGCTTGGCAGCCCTTTCCCATATAGGCCTTCACCTTTTCCGCATAGGCAATATTGATACCAAGATCGACAAGGGAACTTGGTAAAACGCTGGGATCTTCCATGCGACAATGCGGGCATATTTTACGAACGAGACGTTGGGCCGTAATACAATTGATCGATGCAATGAGGTTAAAGGGCGCAAGGCCCATGTTCAAAAGGCGAGAGATAGTGTCGGCTGCGCTATTGGTGTGAAGCGTAGAAAGCACCAAGTGTCCCGTAAGCGCAGCTTTTACTCCGATTTCAGCGGTTTCCAGGTCACGAATTTCGCCGACCATGATGACATC
>PLEQ01000312.1 GCA_003136475.1 Deltaproteobacteria bacterium | reverse complement strand
CGCCCCTGCCATGCGGGAGTGGCGTAATGGCAGCCGCTTTGGTCTTAGAAACCAATGTCCTCGGACGTGAGAGTTCAAGTCTCTCCTCCAGCACCAAGGCTTTGCTTCCACAACCCACTTGCCAAAGCAGAGCTATTTCTGCGGTTTAGAATCATGCGAACGTGTTGAAATTGGTAGACAAGCTGGTCTCAGAAGCCAGTGCCTGCAAGGGCTTGGGAGTTCAAGTCTCCCCGTTCGCACCACGCTCGATTTTCTTCCTTAAATCTTACGCAAGCCTCTTGCTAGCGCTAGTAAGGTAGCCCCGACTTATGGCATAAGACAAAAGGAACCAAACGACTCCGTGTGTCTTGTCACATTTCAAACCATAGGAATGTATTCATGCGAAGAACGATTGCTCGTTCTGTAATCATAGGAACGTGTGTTCTCTTTTCTCTTGCGATGCTCGTGGCTTTTTTTCTACGATCCATGCAACCCAAATACAAAGGTGAACTTGCATTATCCGGTCTCAAAGAAACCACGGAAGTTCTTTTCGATCAATGGGCCATTCCGCATATCTATGCTGGCAATGAACACGATGCCTATTTCACTCTTGGCTACATACACGCCCAAGATCGCCTCTTCCAAATGGAAATGCTGCGACGTATCGGACGGGGTGAACTGGCTGAGATTCTAGGCCCCGACCTTCTCAATCTAGGNNTCATCACAACGGGTCCGACACCGATTGAATTTAGAATACTGGGTATCGCGAAGCGTCCTTTTGAAATCGCAGACTCTTTCAGTATCGCAGCGTATATGGCTTTTAGTTTTGTAAAAGCTTTGCGCACGGACCCACTATTTTCCTTTGTGCAGGCGAAATTGGGTCCAAATTTCATGGTCGATCTCATGCCTCCCGAAATGATGACGGAGCTCTCCTTAAACAAGGACTCCCAACCCGACCTTCTGAATCAGCCGCTCGACGTTCTTGGTAAATTGTCCTTATTCGCGCAAAACTGGTCTGTAGCACCGCTTACAAGTTTCGAAGGCTCGAACGCCTGGGCCGTATCCGGCAAACGCACGCGATCAGGCAAAGTCCTGCTTGCCAGTGATCCGCATATCGAATTCTCAGCCCCCGCAGTTTGGTATGAAGCCCATATTGAAACACCTCAGTTTGCGCTCTATGGCCACTACCTGGCAGGCGTTCCCGTTGCCCTTCTCGGGCACAATACCAAACACGGTTGGGGCATCACCATGCTCCAAAACGATGGGATGGATTTTTTCCAAGAAACACTGAATCCGGATAATTCTTCACAAGTTTGGTTTAAAGATCATTGGGAAGAGCTGGCTACCCGCACTGAGATCATCAAAGTCAAAGATCAGGCGGACATCCATTTGGAGATTCGCTCCACGCGCCATGGGCCAATCGTCAATGATGTGGTCGATGGTTTGAAGGACATGAAGCGTCCGATTGCACTGACGTGGGACTTTCTCGACGAGGATAACCGAGTCTTAGAAGCTTTCTATGAACTGGCCCGCAGCGAAAACCTGCAAGCTGCTGAATCTGCGATCAGCAAAGTTCATTCCCCCGGCTTCAATATTACATACGCTAATGCCCAAGGCGATATCGCTTGGTGGGTTGCTGCCCGCTTTCCTGTGCGAGCGAAGTCGAATGCCGGCAAGTTCATTCTCGATGGGTCGACGGGCGAAGATGAGCATTTGGGCTATTACCCTTTTTCCTCGCATCCGAAATTGGTCAATCCCCCTGAAGGCTTTATTGTTTCTGCCAATCAGAATCCTTTTCACAAACACCCTTACCAGATTCGGGGCTATTACAATCCCGACTATCGCTACCAAGCTATCCGCAAAAGTCTCCAACAAAAAGACACGAACTGGAGTGTCGACGATATTAAGACGATCCAGCTTGAAACCCAAAATGTTGTGTACAAACGTGTCCTCGACCGTCTTCTCCCAATACTTGCTGAGAAGGAAAACCAGAGCCCGGTTGACCAAGCTATCCAAGAGCTCCTCGCCAAATGGGACTTGCGTCATGCCATCGACGCCATTGAGCCGACGGTCTTCCATGAGTTTCTGGGCCATCTCGTGAATTTAGTGTTTCGGGAACGCTTAGAAGGGTCTTTTTTTGATGCGTTCCGTAAGTCCAATCGTATTCACGATACGATTGTGCGAATCTTGGAGAATCCTAATTCACCCTGGTGGCAGGACAAAGACGGCAAAGGCCAGCAAAAAGCCTGGGTCGCAGCAGCCTGGACGCAAACCTTAAAATCGCTAGAGACACAACTCGGTGCCGATCCCCGTAAGTGGAATTGGGGACGCGTTCATACGGTTGAGCACCAGCATGTCCTGGGTCATTCCAAGCTCTTTGCCTGGCTCGTGAATATCGGTCCGCTGGCTGCCAACGGTTCGGTTGAAGTGATCAACAATCTTTATTTTCTCATAGGATCCGGTATCCATGAAGTGCGCTCCGGCCCTTCCACGCGACGCGTCATAGATTTCGTGAATCCTTTAGAGTCTTGGGGTATAAACCCCTTGGGGCAATCAGGCTATTTCGCCAATGCTCATTATCGTGACCAGACTGCGCTCTATCACCAAGGCGAATATCGCCTGCAACTCTTAGACCGTAAGGCACTGACTAAGGCCCAACGCCTGGTTATACGTCCAGCTGGCACACCATCCATCTAACTAAGCGCCTGGAGAATTATTTTTTAATGAATATTCTGATCCGCATAGCCGGAGAAATTATTTTAAAGTCGGGACCGGTGAGCCGACGTTTTCAAAAGCGCCTGCATACGAATTTAAAGGCTGCTTTAAAAAAGGAAAATATTAGCTTCACCTTGCAGGGCCGATGGGCGCGTCTGTGGCTACAGACCGAGGACCCGCGCGCCTTGGACTTAGTGCGCAGAATCTTCGGGGTGCATGCGTTTTCACTCATTGAACATGAATGTAGCGCAGACTTGGCAACGATCGTTGCTGAAGGGGCGGCTTTCTACAAAGAGCGCATTCGCGGTCAAACTTTTGCTGTGCAAACGCATCGCGTCGGTCAGCACAGTTTTAATTCCATGGATGTCAGTCGCGAGCTTGGTTCGGCTCTCAATATTGGAAATGAACCCTCGCTTGTTAAACTTCGCAATCCGCAAGTTACAGTGTATGTCGAAATCCGTGATGAACGTGCCTATTTCTACCGAGACACCCTGCCCGGTGCTGGCGGTCTGCCGATCGGAACGGGGGGGGGTTGTGTCAGCCTGGTTTCAGGCGGTTTCGACTCAACGGTTGCCTCGTGGATGATGCAAAAACGGGGACTCAGCCTGCATTATCTCTTTTGTAATTTGGCCGGCGAAGCCAACGAGCGCACAGTCCTGCAAGTGGTGACCACACTGGTCCATAGATGGAGTTACGGGGATTGGCCACGCATCCATATCATCGACTTTCAACCCGTTGTTGCTGAGATCCTGGCGAAGGTGAGCACACCTTTTTCCCAAGTTATTCTCAAATGCCTTTTCTACATGGTAGCGGAAAAGTTGGCGCACGAGACCGAAGCCTTAGGCATTATCACCGGTGAATCCCTCGGACAAGTTTCGTCACAAACGCTGGCCAATCTTAATGCTATCTCCTCTTCCATCCGCGTCCCCATCTACCGTCCCTTAATCTCCTTCGACAAGGTGGATATCATTCATCTGTCGCGAAGCATCGGTGTCTACCAAGAATCCGCTAAAGTGAAAGAATACTGTCAGATCGTCCCGCAGAAACCTGTTACCGCATGCTCACCCGAACGGGCGCATGAAGAACTGGCTAAACTCGATCTTGCGATTTTGGACAAACAATTTACGGAGCGAAAAATACTCACCCTCCTGCAAATGAATGCACTNNGGCAAATGAATGGTGCTGAATTACTTTGCTCCAACGTTTTTGCGGATCGCATTCCTGACGATGCGATCGTTATCGACTGCCAAACGGAAGATCAATTCGAACGCTGGCATGATCCGCGGGCGAAGCATTGGGACTTCTACGATCTGCTGACAAAATATCGGAGCTTTGCCAAAGACAAAACCTATCTGATCTACTGTACCTTTGGTATGCAAAGTGCCGTGCTCGCTGAAAAGATGCAAAGTGAAGGTTACCGAGCTTTTAGTTTGCGCGGTGGCATTAACCAGATCTCTTCATAAATCCCTAGGCTTCCCTCGTTTTTTATGGCATAAATCTTCTAAAGAATCTGAAAATTAAAACTACCAAGAAATGGTTTCCACTATGAGTGATAAACCACGTGTCTGCGTTATCGACGAGAACTTGTTAGTGAAAGTGGGTTGGGAACGTTCGCTTGGACACCATGCCGACCTTTTTTTTTATCGAGATCATCGTCCCCTTTTAGAAGATGCGGCAAAGGATGCTCTTTTGATTCCATCCTTTCAGTGCATCATCATTGGGCGTGTGTATCCCCACATTAGCCTCGATATCGTCAACAGTGACATTCCAGAGAAAATTCGCAAAATTGCCACCGGCCCCGTCTTTCTCAACTGGCAAGGTTATGTTGCGAAAGGTGATCTGGAAAAAAACTTCGACGGTAAAATCTTTCACCGCTATGGGATCAAATGGCATACCTTGCGTTTGCGTATACAGCGGGTCGAGCGGAAAAAAAATTCCTTCGAACAGATTCATCCCCCCACCAAACTCAAGGCCAATATTCTCGTCAGTCGCTCACAAAAGTGCCGCGAGCTACTGAAATCCATGGCCTCACGAGCCGAGGGGATGCACCGGCGCAAGATTGAGTTTCTTGCGAAAAGTGATCCGGAGACGGGGATTAAGCTCCTTGAGGCGATTTATAACAAGCTGCTGGTCGATAAGAATCGGCCTTCGAATTGTCCCAGTCGCTATATCAACTCCTCTCCAGTGATTGCCGCGCGCATTCTTCGCGAAGTTTTGAACTAGCGGTGGGTTGCTCTGTAGCGGAAAACGAGGAATAGACGAGTGGGCGTTGACGGAGGCGCTAAGTCTGCGATCCCTCCGGCCTTCCTCGCTGCGCTCGGCGTCGTCGGGATGACAGGCTCCTCCCCCGTCGGGGATCTTCCCACTGCAGAGGACACGCTCTTCCACTGCCGAGGTTTGGGCGAGACGACAGATCTTGCTCCCCCTCTATTTTGGAGCGCGGACCTCTCCCCCTCTCTAACTCACGCGAGTCAAACCCGTCCGAGATGAGACCAGAAAGCCGAACAGACAAAAAGCCAGTTTTCTTCCCCAGCGAAACAGGCTAATTTCGAGCCTTCTTAAGTTCTAACCTATGGGGTCACAGTCCAATGGACGAGCAAAACAATCCTCGCTTATACGCGATACGCCACTCTCTTGCCCATGTCTTGGCACAGGCCGTACAAAAACTCTTCCCAGGTACGAAGCTTGGTTTTGGGCCTCCGACGGAAACCGGTTTTTACTATGACTTTGACTTTGGCACCCTGAGCTTCAGCGAAAAAGATTTTACGAGCCTCGAAAAAGCTATGCGTAAGATCATTCAAGAAACCCAAGTTTTTGATCGCAAAGACTTGAATTTCACCGACGCCCTAGCCCGCGCTGAGCAGCAAAACGAGCCCTACAAGGTGATGAATATTCAAAACCTGTCTGAGCGCGGCGTCACCAATTTCTCATTTTATCGCAACGGCCCCTTCGAGGACCTCTGCGAGGGTCCGCATGTGGGCGATACTGGCCAATTGCCGCAAAACAGCTTCAAACTCGACCGCGTGGCGGGCGCCTACTGGCTGGGCCAAGAAAAAAACAAAATGCTCACCCGCATCTATGTTCTGGCCTTTGAAACGGAAAAAGAGCTCAAAGATTTTATCAAACGGCGCGCTATTGCCGAGCAGTACGACCACAAAAAACTTGGCAAGGAATTGGGTATCTTCCACTTTGACGAACTAGTCGGCAAAGGTCTGCCACTCTGGTTGCCCAATGGTTTTGTGATCCGCGATCAATTGGAAACGTATGCCAAAGAGATGGAGTTTCTGGCTGGCTATAAACGGGTATCCACACCACCGATTGCCAAACGCGAGCTCTACACCACGAGCCAGCATTTACCGGCTTACGAAGAATCGATGTTCCCACCCATGATCTGCCGCCATGCGGACACCGGCTATGAGGAGCAGTACTATTTACGGCCGATGAATTGCCCCCATCATCATATGGTCTACAAAAGCAGCCAGCGCAGCTATCGGGACTTACCGCTCCGTCT
>PLEQ01000426.1 GCA_003136475.1 Deltaproteobacteria bacterium | reverse complement strand
ATCCTTTGATTTTCTTATTCCCTGAAGTGGCTAGGCGTTTGGGTGCCAACCCCTGGTTAGCAAGTGGGTTGATATCTTTAAGGCTGAAGGACCGTCGTTATTAGGTGGCACTCATATGCCGTGATTTGGCAGCTTGATACTAAAGAGCGGTCCTTCAACTCGTTGCTTGCCATACTTCTGCGCGATCTTTCAACCATATAATTCTGTTGGAGGACAACCCTTTGTCGTGTTAGGGGTGGTGCGTTAGAAACCAGAAGCTTCAATAGACTAGCGAGCCAAACACTTTGAACTATAGATTTTGAATCATCCAATCTATTTATAATTGAACGAGGAAACAGAAATGAATGTTTTAAACAGCTTGATAGTGAGTTTATTTTTTTTAGTTAGCCTTCAGACTTTAGCTCACAACTATATCGACAACCCAAGTTTTGATCTTGGTCAAAAGAGTTGGGAATCTGGTGGAAATTTGGTCTGGGGACATTATGAAGAAGACATTCGTGATACTAAAGTCCGCGACAAATGTCTATGCTTACCTATATCTCGTGAATACATCAAAAATAGTTTTGAAGCGCAGCGCATCGTCTACTCTATGGGTAATGTACCGTCAAATATTCCCCTTTACTTTAAAACTGAAGTTGGGTTTGAGGGTCCTGGAAGTCCCGAAGTTACCATTACAATTTTTGAGTGCTCTAATCCAATTTTAAACTACTTGGCATCTCTTCTTACATCAAAAGTTGTGGTCATTTCTAACTCAGCTAGATGGAGCGAGATCAATTCAGATTACCCCGTTTATAAAAGGACAGACAATAGTTACCTTATTTTTGAAGTGACTTTTAGAACGAACAAGGCTGAGTATTTTCAACTTAACTATGCGCAAGTCGGAACTGACCCTATATCCTTGGGAGGTCGAGGCGGTAGGCCAAAATCAAAACACACTTATATGCCCATAAAATCGCGGGAGGAACTCNNAAAGATCTTTAGATTCAATTCTTTTTATAAGTTAATAAGGAGATTGTTAAGTGACGTCTGTAAAAATGTCTTTTAGTAAAATTAAATTATTATTTAAGCTAGTCCTATTAACAAGCTGCCTCCAGGCTTTTGCTGACCAGGACGACAGAATTGCTCCGACAGATAATGTTGGAGGTTTTCTTTCGGGAACTGTCGTTCACACAGGGAGTGGGCCGGATACGATTCAAAATATTAAGATCAATGATAGGTTACTTGGTTTTTCATTAGAGAATGGTCAAGTAGTGGAAAGCAGGGTAACTCATGTTCATGTATTTCAAGTAAATCAGCTCGTCAGATTATCAATCGGTGATGAAGAATTCTACCTTAACCCCGATCATAGATTTTATCTTCCAGATTCCAACTTGTGGGTCACCGCAAGGGATTTGGTGATTGATTCTCATCTTTTAAGCAGGAATGGAAGACGAGTTCCTGTGACCAGCAAGAAAATAATAGACGGTAGAGAATGGATATATGATTTAACTGTGGAAGATACTGAAAATTATTTTGTCGGAAGCAATCAAATCCTTGTTCATAATTTTGCCTTTGTAATTCCAATAGTTACTTGGGTTATTAGCGAAGGTATTGTTTGGGCTACCGCCGCCACTATCGGAGTGGCGTTAGGCACATGGGCCGTCGCTAACGAGATTTCGAAAAGAAGTGATAATAGGCAGAGCGGTACAATAGATTTTGGTAGTGCTGAATCACGAAGAGACCTGCAAACAGGTAGACTTGAGTCAGAGTCAGGCAGCTCTTCTTCAACTTCCGCCCAAGAGCCTGGGATTCCTACAGTCGGTGACGGATTCGTTCCGGCCAAAAATTGGGATGGAAAAACAAAAGTTAGATCGCCAAATGGTCGCGGTTTTGGATACCCTGATAAGAAAGGAAACGTTTGGGTTCCCACAGGACCTCGGCCAGGTATGGCACATGGTGGACCACATTGGGATGTGCAACATCCAGACGGATCTTATGACAACATCTATCCAGGTGGTAGACAACGCTAGGAGTACATATGAAGAAAAATATTCAAATTATCGATGGAGCAAGAAACTGTGTTTACGACATTTTTCAGACTGACGAGAAAGGTTTTAAACTTATCTTTCCTGAAGAAGGGCAAAATATTCAATTTATAGAGGATCTCAATGTTGAGACATCTGAATTGGACGAAGTTTTTGAAAAGCTTTGGAATCGCCCAGTAAGAAAAGAAGATGTACAGGGTATCCATGGCACACTCTTCTATGGGCTTGAATACAAAAAACAGTTTTATCCGCGCAAAATTGATGGTTGTGAGGAACAAAAAAAGTTAAAGCTAAGAAGAAATCTTAGTTAGATTCTCTTTTCAGATGCTTCCAACATACGTTTTACCATCTCAGGATGCCACTTCTTCCCTGCGCACTTCGTCGGTACCCCCATCGCACTCAGGTTCTTCGCGATCTGCCGCAACGAAAGACCCTGCTCCCTCATCTGCTTCACCGCCGTAATAACCTTCTGCTCCACTTTAAACTCCTCTACCCTCGCATTCACTCGCCGCTCGCCATACTTCGGTTGACTTTGCCGCCCATGTGGCTTGCGCGATTCGCGCGATGGAATTCCCGCCGCAATCAGTCCCCGCCTTACAGCTTCTTTGGACGACAAAAATTCGGCGGCGATTTGTCGAATCGACAGCCCCTCGATGACATATTTCTGGTGGAATTAATCAAGCGGTAGAGCCAATTCTGTCCATTAGTATACGCGTCTCAGGTGGCGAGATCCTTTGATTTTCTTATTCCCTTGATCCAGACTTGCAATTGACTTCCACAAGGCCCTCTTCTTGTTCGGTTACGAATGGCATGAGATTCCATCCTATTACGTAATCTAAGACGCCGAATACGCACAAAGGCTTTACCAATTTTCTTCCAATGAGACCACGGTGAAATGCTTGTCCTGACAGTTCTTGAAGACTTGAGCTCCCACGTAGCATCGAATCCAAGAACACGAACATCTTCAATAAACTCTGAACTGTCGAACCAAGAATCGAAAACGACTGGCAGCGTTGGAAATCCGTCAGCCTTTAACTCCTTGAGAATCTCGATAACAAATTCATAGCATGGTTGGTATTCAGGGTGGTCAGTCTTAGTGCCTACTCTATAGGACAAGGGGATAGCGAAATCATTTCGAAAGTCGACAAGAGCTAGGACAATAATCCTTTGTCCTATCGTGATTCCCTTTGAACTGTACCATGCGCCGGCTCTATAGCTTTTTCCAAACTTGGGGTTGTTGGTGTCATCGACGGCAAAAGCAAAGTTCTTTGGATCCAATGAGCCGTACTTTTTGACGTAGCTTCGCAGAGCACTTTTTCTCATTCTCCTCATCAACCTGTCTCCGTTAAAATCGATGACAAATCTCGATAAAGAGGACACGGACGGTGACCAAGGATTTTTTCTTGCAAAATCGCTGAGACTATCGGAGNNAACTGGAGCAGAAATTGTAAAACTGATCATAACGGGGGCTTTTTTTTGTTTAGTTCACTGAAAGAATCCCCCGCCCTTCCTGAAAAGCCAATAAGAAAAATTGAAACCCTTGTCCTGCAAGCTGCGGATTGATTTTTAGCACAGTTTTGTCGATAGGGCGGGAGTTAGACGGCTTTGCCGTTTGTGTTTACTGGGAAACATCAGATGTCCCTTGACTGACATTTACCCTAAGACTACATTCCCTCAGTTCATGCTCAGCTCTCGTTGGTCGCGGATTTTTCGTTCCTTCTGATTGCAGGCGTCCACAAAAAATTACGACCTTACTTAAGAGAGTAAAAAAATGCTCAGAACGATTGCTCTTGTCTTTGCTTTTGCTAGCAGTGCTTATGCTGACGAAAAAATCCTCTTTTCAGCGGCAGCCAATTGTAAAAAAGATCTGAATGACCCTTCTCTTTATTCACGTTGCCAAGATACGAGAGAGACCGTCTGTCTTGATAAGACTTCGGACAAGCCTGAGGGTTTGGCAGAAATGGAGTTTCAGGTAAAGCTTGGTATTCAGTTTGTGTGCAAGCGTGCCATGATTCCTCTCGCTCCGCGCCTTGTCACACCGGGTGCTGAACTGCGCATACAACTTGGAACTTATACTCTCGAAACCAAAACTATTAAACCGGGAGAGCAGTGCTACCCATTTGCCTTTGATGTCAATAACTTTAACCATGTTTCTGCTGATTGCTCCGTTGTTCTCATGCAGAAGATCACGCTTCCAGATATCAAATTTCTTCGAATTTATACCCGTTCCCTAATTAAGCAACTTTCGAATTGGAAAGATGCGGAGCGTATGTTTGGCAAAGTCGCTCATCACTCTGGTCTTCTACGCTCCCAAGTTTCAGATATTCTTGAGCAGCTTTCTTCCACAATATTGATGGCCCGAGAAAACGCTGAAGAGTTGGAGGATCAACCAGAACTCCGACGAATAAAAGAAAAAGAAGCTGAACGCTTGGAGAATGCTCATCAACGATTGAGCGAGGCTCTCGATGCAGATCAAGTCTGCATGGAAAATCGGTGTACTTCTAGCTCGTCTCAGGAACTCTCAGAATTAATAAACAGTGAAGGTCAAGCTGTTCGCGCAGAGCTGGAAGCCCTTGATAAATTCCTTAAATCAGAGATTGAACGTCTTGAGCAGGTCGAAGCTGCTTTAATAAAACAGCTGAATGCTCTTAGAAGCGAGCTTCTTAAGATACTTTCTACAAACCAGTGAATCAAATAGAACAAGGAACTAAAGATGCGCGTACAGTTGAGCCATATTATTTACAGCATTACCTTGCTAGTATGTTTAGCCAGTCCGCTGGCTTTGGCGAATGCGGTAGAAAATGCCCCTGAGGTTCAAGCCTCCCGTCAGGAACTCGAAAGAGCTACGCAGGAAAAACAGACTCTTGAAAAAGCGCTCTCTCGCTTACAAATACAAGAACGTCTTAAACTTATAATCGAAAGTGAAAACAACAAAGTTCTTGCCTTTCAAAAGCAATATAATGAGCTTAGCGCCAAACTTAAGCAAGCAGCCGAAGCTGACGCTGAACAAATGAAGGCGCTCAACAACAAAGCTGTGCAACTAGTCTTAGAGGTAGACCAAGCTCAAGAGGTGGCAAAAACTCGTGACCTAGCTGCCAAAATGAAGCTGC
>PLEQ01000457.1 GCA_003136475.1 Deltaproteobacteria bacterium | reverse complement strand
GATGTATGTTTGAGCGGTTCCAAATGAGATTGAGTTTTGCAAAAGATCTCGCCGGTTAAAAATATTTCCCATTGCCACAAACTAAGTGGCCAGCTAGTCTAGAAAAAATTACTCAATACAATAGAATAAGGACTAGTAGCGATGGCAAACAGTGGCAGTTGGACTGCGCGGTCACATCCGCGCGGTATGTATGTACTGGCGTTTACCGAACTATTTGAGCGTCTCAGTTATTACACGCTCTCCTTTCTCTTAGTGCTCTTTGCTTCGGATACCGTAGCGCATGGTGGCTTAGGATGGTCGAAAGAAAATGCGTTGGCCATTACGAGCGCCTACACCTTTGCCGCCTTCACCTTACCGATCATCGGTGGTTTTTTGGCAGATACTTACTTGGGTGCCTATAGATCGGCATTGATTGGAGGTGTTCTCATTATCGTNNCGTGGGGCACGTCACTATGTTCTTTGCTGATGCTGAACATCTGCCCTACTTCTACCTAGCCTTGTTTTCGGTCGCTTTGGGAACGGCATTTTTCAAACCCTGTTTGCCATCTATGCTCGGACAACTCTATCCACGGCAGGCTAAGAACCGTGAAGCAGGATTTAGCTATTATTATATGGGGATCAATCTGGGCGCCATGGTGGCCGGGATCAGCAGTGGTCTGCTGCTGCAACGTTTTGGCTATCGCATCGCGTTAAGCTCAGCAGCGTTGGGTATGGCCTTGGGTCTATCGGTGTTTGTCGCAGGACGGCGTCATCTTATTGCGCAATTTGTGACGGAGCCTGAGAAAGCCACGAAATATTCCAAGGCAAAAAATTCAGCAAATCTTGCAAATCAGAGCAAGGCGCTCCGCTATCTTTGTCTGTCTTATCTTTTTGTCGCATGCTGGGCTCTCGTCTACAATTTAGCAATCTCGGGTACCTTGACTCTTTACATAGAGAATTACACACAAAAGACCGTCTTGGGCTATGACATCCCCACGACCTTTTTTCAGTCTTTAGAAAGTGTTGGTATACTGCTCGCTGCGCCCATTCTGATTTTTCTCTATCGTTTCTTGGGAGAAAAGCGTTCTCCGCATTTCTTCACTCAAATGAATTTTGCTGTCCTTCTCTCTACCTTTGCTCTCTCTTTCCTGACCTACATGTCTTTCAAAGTTAGCAGCGTCAATCTTGGTACTTCAACGCATTTTACACCTTTTATGTGGTATCAGATGGCAATTTTGATTCTGATTGTCTCGGTGAGTGAGGTCATGATTTCGCCAGTTATGATGTCTGCCATCAGTGTGCTAGCTCCAGAAAAAAGCAAAACGACCTTTCAGTCGTTCTATATGCTCGTGATTGGTGTCACAGGTCTTCTGGCAGGCAAGATCGGGGCTTTCTCACTGTCTCAGCCGTTTAAGACTTTCTTCTATGTCACACTCGTTGCAGCTCTTATCGCGGCCTTTTACGCATTCATTCGCAAGTCCATGGTTACGGTCGCTTTGCAGGCGACGAAGGAGATTGGATGCGAAAAAATATAAAAAGTCTTCTCAGTCTTTAATCTCTTTCTTTATAAACTGTCAAAGCTGAGCTTAAGATCAGAGAAGTTATCGTAATTCAGACGACTCGTCTGCCGATATTTCAAAATGACTTCTAAAAATAAACGCCGCATACGCTCAGGACCTGTCCTTTGAAACCACGTTTTTAGGTAAATTCGCTCATCATCTGAGTAGACAATGCGACCACTCAAAAACCTGACCTCGCTCAGCAAAGAGTTGAGTTCATCGCGATGTGTGCTTTCAAAAATTTCACCAAATTCCTCGGATGGGAGCTCATGATCGGCAAAGAAACTACGGTCCCAAGCAATGAAACCAATGCCAAATTTGTATAGGACCAATCCCACAGCCTTGTCATTCGAGGTCAAGCTCCTATCATCTAGCCAAGAACGGATCAGAGAGGCATCTTCACGGTCGATAAGCGCAGCGTTAAGAATCTCTTGGTTCCGATCCACGACCAAAAGAAGATTATTGAAGCGCTTTTGATAAGGTGTGAAGAAAGTCGAGCCTCGCTTTATCTCAGAGTCAGAAGATACTAGAAAATTAGGACTCACCATCAATTTAGCATTAAATATACCTAAAAATTCCTCGGACCGTGTCTCTTCAAAAAATGTCTCAAGCGCAATAAAGTCGAGAGGTTCACGTTTATTCTTTGAGAGGTCAAAATATTCTCCAGCTAGGAACGGAACGGGCCGCCAAGTTTTCCTCTTATATTTTTCCCCTCGGCTCTCGCTCGAATAGTCCTCTTCCTTCTCTTCCTCTTTTTCTTCTTCCTGTTCCTGTTCGTCCTCTAGCTCCATTTCACCTTCAGGCCCATCGCTATCGAGAGCTTCATTTTTTGAATTTACGATACTCAGAACCTGATTCCTTAAATTCACGAGGCGCGGTGTTATAATATCGAGGAAAGCACGCGAAACCTCTGCGCCGAGATTAGAGATAAGTGTGAGGCGCTTTGCGGCTTTGTGCAAAACAGCTCTCGAAGGTTTGAAAACCTCGCTAAACCCATACCGTTGATAGGGTTGATCCGGCTGCGTATTCCGTTGAATCCGG
>PLEQ01000027.1 GCA_003136475.1 Deltaproteobacteria bacterium | reverse complement strand
AATGAGACGCTGCGGCATACGATAAAAAAGTATATCCGTATCAATTGATATAAACTTAGATTGAGCGGAATAAATTGGAATATCTATCAACTTTCTCACCAATGGGTGAAGGTTCCTGCATTTAAGAGTCAATGGGTGATCTTTAAGAGCATGTACAACAAACACTTCTGTCTCAGCTGAAAGCAGTACGCGGCTACCCGGTAATAAGGTCGTTATTAACGCCGCATCTGAGGCATGAAGTGTTCCATCGTCATGGAAAACAAACCGCCATGAACAGCCGGTTGCTACTATCCAACTCGCAACCATCCAGAAAGCCATATTAAGCCGATCTGAAGATGTAAGTATATGAATCTCAAATTCTTCCGGTCGATATATTTTCGCAATGACAGGAAGAATTTTATATATCTGATGATCCATCAAATATTCCCAGGCACTTACAGCTCCTCCATCTCGGAGATTTCTGCTAAATCCTTTGCTCCACTCTTTAAGCAATCTCGGCATCTGATCTTGAAACTATGTAATTACNNCAATGCCAGGGTATTTTTCAAATGACTCTGCGGGGCGATCTTAATAAATAATTTTTAGTAATCAGAAAATTTTTTATAAAATACGCAATTAATATCTGGCGGTGCAAAAGGATCGTTGTTCATGATGCGACTACCTTGTAGCTACCTCCGGACTTTTTCCGTACAATCTTTAGGCCCATCTCTTCAATTATAAGTTTTTGTGTGATCGTTAGTGGCCCTGAACAGGCAGAAGAAAGAGTCCTCCCCCCCGTGATTCTCACTTTAAGGCCCAGCCACTTGCGTTCAAAAAAGCGATGTATTTGGTAAAGCGCAGGATGCATACTAGTCCCAAGGATCTGTTTCAGACTCGTGGTCAAATCCACATTATCAATTCCAACTATTCTTAGATCATCAATTGCCTCCCACACACGCCTGCGGAATCCAAACCAAGCCCGTGCATTAATCGTATTCTTTTGACATGCCATATCAATATCGACGAGGCATTTTGCCAAATTAGTCAGATATAGCCTTTGCGCTTCACCAATGGCCGTGATCTTGTCCGGATTCCCAGTTCGATAAAGTTCCAGTGTTCCCGGGGAATGAACCACCTTTGCTCCAACCAGTAGGCAATTCAGAAACATCAACTGGTCTTCTCCAGCAAAAAGATGCTCAGGAAAACCGCCTGATTTTTCAACAATTGATCGTCGGAAGAGGCAGGCATGTGGAACAATCGACCAATTTGTGAGCAACACCCTGGTCAAATCATTGTTTTTCACTTTGGGCAATCCTTTCTGCTGAAGCACATGATTTTCCGGAATGAACTCCCCGTTAGCAATGTGCCCTTTCACCCAGGGGGCATAAGCTATATCAGCACCGCTCTTCTCAAGAGCCAAGACCTGCACTTCGTGCTTATTGGGAGCAGCTAGGTCATCGCTATCAAAGAAGTGGACGAATTTTCCGATTGAAGCTTTGAACCCGGCGTTGCGTGCTGCAGCGGGTCCCTTGTTCTTCTGGAACAGAATTTTTAATTCTGGAGTCTTTACTTTTTTGGAACCCTGCCGCTCCCATTCTGCGAAAACAGCTCTGGTAGCCTCTACGGAATCATCGATTGAACCGTCATCCACCACAATGATTTCATCGGCAGGAAGTGTCTGATTCAAAAGGCTCAACAAGGTCTCACCGATCAGGTGCGCCCTATTATAAACGGGAATGATTACTGAGAGGGAAGTCATGGAAGTCGGTATCACACACTTTCCCAATAAGCAATGGGAGTACCCGAAATCCTTCGGACGTCTCGCCCCAGTTCCCTCCATTCAGCGAGAAACCTTACTACTCCGAGATGTCCGTCATCACAATCATGCCAAAGAAAAACACCTTTTCCCCCGCAGAGTTTGTAACACTTTTCGGAGTCGTTCCTGCAGTATTCGTAAGTATGGGAACCATCGATGAAAAAAACTGCTGGTTTTCCCGCCACTTGAAAATCCCATGTTGGAGTGTCTGTGAAATGTTGCCTAATACGGCCCTCGCGGGGATGTCCCTTGAAATCACGAGCAACAATCCGGCGGGAAGTTAGATGAAAGTAATCTTTCGATGTATTAACTATCGGATCAGACTTGCCTCTGAAGTCTTCGGGCAAGTCTACCGTATGGATGATAGCACTCGGAAGATTCTCAGCCATCNNACTAATGTCTCGATTTCCAATACCACCGAAGGGGCTTCCACAACGAGTATCGAGAGCAAGGCCTTCCTTTGCTCGTTTGGAAGCATTTCATCGTCGCATCGAAACCCAAGCATATCCTCCAGCGTGATTTGAGGCAAATATTGATCTGTCATGGAAAAGCCTGGATGCATTGCACGAAACGCAGTGGCAAAAGAATTATTGCATGCCCTTGCAAAACCACCCCAGGCGCACCGCAAAAGATGAATGAGAGAGACATCGTTGAAATCGGTGATAATTTAAGGCATCTTTTTCACGCTTGGCATGTTATTTTTCATCCAAGTGGGAGCCTCTGTATGTATTCAACAAATGATTATTGTTGGATAAAGCAGAGTCTTTTTCCCATCATGATTTTAAATTCTTCGCACACACGGGCGGGTGTAATCTCGGTCATGCATTTCTTATCCCACGGACATTTTTCTTCGAGCCAGCATGGCGAACAGTGAAGCTTGGTGAAGAGGTTGATATTTTCGATATAACCACTCTGCCAGGGGGCCTCAAACCCTCCGTAGATGATCACGGATGGGAGCCTTAGCGCACTTGCGGCATGCATCAGGAACCCGACCTGCCCAATGAACGAAGAACATTGATTGAGCACGCAAAATACCTTTCTGAATGAAAGATCTCCGGTGCGATCAATCACCCCATCTAAGACCGGGTCCCCCTTATTGCCGAGTTGGACAAAGCAATACCTGTCCGAAAGGAGGCGAACCACTTCATTGAAGTTGGACGCCCCCCAATTCTTGTTATCGGTCCAATCTTTGATCCCGGTTGATTGAATGGCCACCCAGGGTTTCTCGGAGGACGGAAGGAGACGAGCGGACATTTCCTCATCGCTCAGCATGATCAGGGGGTGGGATGGCGTTTTTCGCAACCCCAAACGCTCGGAAAGAAGTTGCAGGATATGCTTTTTGGGAGGATGCCCCTCCTGATAGTAATCAACATGGGTGATTTTTTTTACAACCCCCAAGAGCTCTAGAATTCTGGCTATCTTGTAATTAGCACTTTGAGAAAACGGCAGGTGGATTACATATGGATTCCCCTCGAAAATTTCTGGATGAGCTGATCCTACGACATATCGCTGTTGATTTTGTCTTCCCAAGCCATACAGAACGGTACTGAGTAGGAGCGAATCACCAATCCCATGATAGTAGAGTAGCAACTCACGGCTTATGTGCAAGTTTGAAAGTTTTATTCCCATGGATTATCTCCACAATGCCTGTAGCTCATCGAGACCGAAGCTGAATTTTCTTCCATCNNGGAAAAGCCTGTTTCACCCGGCCCTAGGATGAGTGGTTGCGTTTCAAAATCAACAATCTGCTTTGCCGGAACATGAGAACTCCATAATAGTTTGCCTTTGGCTTCGATTCGGAAAGTGGAGTCCTCCGGGGAAATGATCCGACCTTTCATTGTGAAGGTGCGGTCTCTTTTCTGCTCATTGAAGATCTCAAGACAGGCAATCCGCTGGTTGGACCATCGTAATCCATTTTCAGGTGCGAAAGGCATGCCGGGATACTTCAGTTGGGTATCATCCCCCCACCAATTGAGTGTGAAAAGCGGCTTGACTGGCGGGAATGTCGGGTTTGAGACCGGTGCAATCTTGAAGAACTGAAATTCACCGCCGGGACTCTCAGTACTGGGAAGCCGAAGCTTCTCCAGTTCGGCCAGGAATCTTGAGACTTCAGCCGATTCCCGGGGCTCCAATTCCGATCCCTTGTAAACCAAAATCCCCCCGAACCCATAGTCTTGCAACTTCCCGACCATCTCAGAAGCAGGCAACGCCTCAACTTCTTGCTGCCACTGTTCTCGGGCGCGTCCCTTGATGCTTCCAAATGNNCGGTGCCACTCTCGGGGTATTGAATCACCGGATAGTTGAAGATCATGGTTCCCTGGGGAAGGGATTTTTCAAGAGATGGAAAGAAGGCTTTATCCGTGCCAACTTTGTCAATCATGGTGCTTGCGGACGGTGGGGGAAAAAGCGGTTGGGGCAACGCTTCATAGATACTTAGCACAAGAATCAAAGCCGCTAATATTTCAGTAATCCATCTGTTCCCAATTTTGCCCGTGTTTGTGAGTAATCGAGCTATAAAAAAAAGGCTTCCGGCCAGAATGAAAATACTCATGCGATTGGATGCTCTGAAAAAGTAAATTTTCGCCAGCCCAACAACGCCGTTTAGACCACCCACCACTGAAAAGAAGAAAAACCAGAGAACAAACCAGAACCACCCTGAAATGGACTGCTGTTTTCTTGAAATAATTTGGTAAAAAGTTGAGCCTATTAGTGCAAAAAATGCCACGCAGCCAACAATACCCAAGTAGGCGGCCATGGACTCGGAGAATTTGAAGTTCTTTCGAAACATATCCTGATTTTCGTANNTGGACGAAGAGCGGCTACTTGCAGATTTTCATAGGCACGATCAATCGCGAAATAGTTTTTACCATGTTCGAGAGCGTAAAGAAGCGTGGGACTTATCTGAAGGATGAATCCGGCCAGAACTAGGCCGATCAGGAGAAAATAAGGCCATGACGATAAAAACTTTTTCTCATTGATAAAGTAAGAAACAAGGGAAACCAGCAACACCTGCAAATAAACAGCTGTGTAGTACGGCATGACAACACCCAGATAAACTGAAGTGAAGCAAAGAAGAATAAACTCCCATTTTTTTAAACATGGAAAACCATATTTAGGCAGCAAGTACACGGTGGCGCAGATGAACGGGACGGATTCGGAATATGTCAAAATCAGATGCGTAAAGCC
>PLEQ01000149.1 GCA_003136475.1 Deltaproteobacteria bacterium | reverse complement strand
AAACAACCGCATCGGTCTTGGTTTGGGTGGAATTCACGAATGGCTCATGATGCGCGGCTTTGGTTACGAAGTAACGCCCGAATTACACAAGTGGCTCTCCATTTACGAGCAAGAATCGGATGGAATGGCCTTCGTTGGCGCAAAACAACTTGGTGTCGCGGTACCAAAGGGCGTGCGCGCGATAGCTCCCACCGGAACAATCGGCATTATCTCTGAAACTACCACTGGAATCGAGCCTCTTTTTTGTAAGGCTTACAAAAGACGCTACCTTAATGAAAAAAGTGAGTGGGTTTATCAGTACGTGGTCGACGCGACAGTCAAAAGACTGCTCGAAGCCGGTGTCAAACTCGAAAACATCCAAGATTCCTATGATTTATCGTTCAAACAGCGCGTGAAGTTCCAGGCTGACGTTCAAAACTACGTTGATATGTCGATTTCAAGCACTTGCAACATGCCTTCGTGGGGCTCTGAGCAAAATAACGAGCAAACATACGAGAAAATGGCTGCTATATTGCTCAAATACGCGAAAAGACTGCGTGGATTCACTGTTTATCCAGATGGATGCAGACAAGGGCAACCACTCGTAAGAGTAGATTTGGCTACCGCTATTCAAGAAGAGGGTGTAGTATTTGAGGAACACGTAGAGGAGTGTAAAAATGGAGTTTGCGGCATCTAAAGAGCCTATTCGCTCATATATGTATACGAGGAAGGGATTACAAAAGGGCAAATACGCCAAAAGAGAAACGGTTTTCGTTTTTCGGTGTACTGACTGCCCAGAAGAAATACATTTAAGACCTTCTGACGTAGCAAAAGTTNNCCAGAGGGCAAATAAACAGAAAAAGACCATTTGAAGCTCTGTTTAATGTTTTTAAAAGAAAGACGATAAAAGACGGCAGGGATAATTCCCTGACATACGAGCAATTTTTGGCTTTTACCGATCAAAAAACTTGCCATTACTGTACCGAACCAGTCTATTGGGCAGATTTTAATTTGACTAAGAACGGATCGGCCTACAATCTAGATAGAAAAGACAATTCAGCAGGATATTCGTCCGACAATTGCGTTATTTGTTGCTGGAAATGCAACGAATCCAAGAAAGACAATTATTCCTATGAAGAGTGGTATGGAATGACGGCCTATTTCAGAAAATAGTTGACTTCCATAGTTTTGCGGCTCATAATGAGCCATGAAGAAAATCGTGTTCCTTGATTTGGATGGCGTCCTCGCTGATTTTGACGGCGCTATCGTAAATCACATCGATGACCCGCCAGAAATGTTCGTTCCTGGCTTTTTCAGGAATCTTGCCGTCCACGACGGTGCAAAAGAGGCCGTAGCGACCCTTCTGGCCAACGAAAATTTAGACATTTACATAGGTTCCAAGATGACCAGCAAGGCGACCAACTGCGCCACTGAGAAAATGGAATGGATTCGTGAGCACTTCCCAGCGTTGCTGAAACGCATGGTCTTGGTCTGTGACAAGTCACTCTTGCGCGGCGATGTTTTAGTGGACGACGATTTTGAGCGATGGGCTCACAAGTTTCAGGGCCAATTTATTCATTTTGATAGACAAAACCCCAGACAGTCCTGGGAAAGTGCTGTGAAGGAGCTTTGCAAATGAAAGTGATTTTCTTAGATTTTGATGGTGTGATGAATTCAGAAGGTTCTTTTGGCTACGAGCATCGCCGTCGTAACCAGTACAAGGAACAGGGAGTGAAAGGTCCAGTAAACGAGACATTCTGCAATGTTTGCGCGTCCAATCTCCAGTATGTTCTCGACAAATACCTNNTATCCAGTACATGGCGCGAATTCTTCGATCACACTTGGCTCAAAGCAAAGTTTGAGCAATACCACATTGATTCTTCCCGCTTCTATGGTACAACCCCAGTGTCAGGGGTTTGGCGCGGCGACCGTGGTAAAGAAATACGCGCATTCTTAAACGAGCACCCAGAAATAACTCACTATGTCATCATAGATGACAATGACTGGGGAATCACCAATGAACATGGCGACGGTCGGTTCGTTAAGACTACATGGGAAGGTGGCATGACCTTCACACACGCGCAGGAAGTTGCGGAGAAATTATCTAATTTTCACAAAAAGAAAGTTGAAGAGATCGAAGCCATGCTAGCGGGCTGAGTACGAAAAACTCATCGCGGAAAAGAAGAAAGATCCGCCTCCAGACAATAATTTCTAGTTGACTTTGCCTTAGTCCTATTGTAGCGTGTACAAATGGACTTAATCGAACGACTCCATTCTAAAGGTCTCATCAAGCCACCGCCATATGTTATTGGTGGAACTCAATACCTTACAATCATGGGTTCGCAAGCCTATGCCGTCAACAACGACGACTCAGACTGCGACGTTTATGGATTTTGCATTCCCTCCAAGGACATGATCTTCCCTCACTTGCGCGGCGAGATTCCTGGATTTGGAACTCAGATTCAACGTTTTGAACAATTCCAGCAGCATCACGTCATTGAAGTTGATCGCCAAAAAGAATACGACTTCCAAATTTACAACATCGTAAAATACTTCCAACTTACAATGGGTTGCAATCCAAACATGATCGATTCGCTTTTCACCGATGAGACTTGCGTTCTCAAGGCGACAAAGCTCGCTCAGCATGTGCGCGACAACCGTAAAAAATTCTTGCACAAGGGTGCATGGCACACTTTCAAGGGTTATGCGTACTCTCAGATGCACAAGATGCGCATTAAGGAAGCAAATCCAGAAGGCGCTCGTTACGCGATGATCCAGAAGTTTGGATATGACGTCAAGTTTGCGTACCACGTTGTTCGCCTCTTGAATGAAGTCGAAATGATCCTCACGGAGCATGACCTTGATCTTCGTCGCAATAATGAGCAACTAAAAGAAATCCGCGCTGGACAGTGGACCATTGAGCAAGTTGAGCAGTATTTTTTCATGAAGGAAAAATCTCTCGAAGAGACTTACACTAAGTCCACACTGCAGTACAGACCTGATGAGGCAGTCATCAAAAAACTTTTGTTAGAAGTTCTTGAGGAGCATTTCGGCACTCTCCAAGGAATGGTAGAAACCGCCGATCATTATAAGGATATGCTGCGTCAAATCCAGCAGATTGTGAGTAAGGTATGAACAGTAAAGTAGCAATGACGCTATCGCTCTTGGCCAATTTGGCTTTGGTCGTGTCGTTAGGTATTCAGGCGCGCAACGTGAACAAAAAGATCGCAGAGACAACCGCAGCAGACGTGGCCGAATGTGGTCAGGCAGTTAAGACTGTCGCGAAGATCGGCTATCTCGGTGGATGCATGACGGCAATCAGCGAAGCGAAGCAACTCGAACAGGGCGATCCGTTGATTCCCCTATACATGGACTATTGCCTGCAGGGTGCGAACGCCATCGCAGAGAAGATCGATTTCAAGCAATGAAGTTCTACACCGGCATAGGTTCTAGAAATACCCCTGTCGACCAGCAAGANNCGCTCTGGCGGCGCCGATAGGTGCCGATCTGGCCTTCGAGCGGGGCGTCAAAAAATCTGAAAATAAAATCATTTTGAGACCAAAACATTCGACTTATGAGGCCGAAAAAATAGCGTCTCAGATTCATCCAATGTGGTCAGCCTGTAACGATTATGCTAGAAAACTCGTGGCTTTCTGTATGCTCAATCCAAGTACCGCAGATGAGTCAAAGAATGATCCTACAGTCGAACGGTGTCAGCGTAGAGCGCGAGCGATGGGTTTCGGCGGATTGGTTGTTGTAAATCTGTTTGCTCTCAGGTCTACGGACCCACAGGCGCTCTACGTGGCCGAAGATCCGTATGGCTCGGAAAACATGCGCGTTATAATAGAGACCTCCAAAGCTGCAGACATGGTGATTTGTGGATGGGGAAAGCACGGAAGTCTTCATGGTCACGGCAATTTCGTATTGCAGCGCCTAAGAAATAATGGTGTGAAACCTTACGCCCTTAAGCTCAACAAAGATGGCTCGCCCGCACACCCGCTCTATATTGGTTACGATGTGAAACCTATTCCTATTGACATTAAGACCTGACCGTCCTATTATGAGTCATGTGCAGTATTTGCGATGACTTAAAAAACAAAAAAATCGATTCAAAAGAGGCGTTTAGACGCATAGGTGACGCCCTGCAAAAAGCGGACCCTAAAACAACTAGACATTTGATGAGTGTATCTGATACAATTCTAGATAGTGAAGTGCCCATGTCCGAAAAGGACGAGGATCTTGAAAAAAAGTGGCACGAAGAAAATCACGAGGATTGAATGGCTTTACTGGATTCAATTATAATGTCAGCGTGCATGGGTCTTTCTGGCCAGGGCAATGACGCGTGCCAAAAAGCCTTGACGGCTGGCGCGAAACAAAGCGGTGTCGAGAAGAGCGCTAATTCATACGAACAAAATCGTTTGAGTTATTTGCAATCCGGCGCAGAAGACGTTTTGGGCAAAAATACCGTTGCCGCCATAGGCGGTGCCGGATGGGCAGCGAAGTCGGTGGCTGATCGAAAAGAGTCGATTGGACTTCCAAATTTTGGAATCTGTAGTGGCCTTAAGTTCGAAATCAATTCAAGCACCTCAAAGTTGGTATTCCAATGGAGATTCTAAAATATCCCGATCCCAGTCTGCTCAAGAAATGTGATGAAGTCACGGTTTTTGGGACAGAACTGAAAACCCTTCTGGATGGAATGTGGGATGCCATGCTCAAGCGCGGTGGGCTTGGTCTCGCGGCCAATCAGGTTGGGCTACACTTCCGCGCCTTCGTTATGGGTGGACCAGACAGCGAAAAACTCTATATTGTAAATCCCAAAGTGGTCAAAAAGTCAGAAATTTCGGCCAATCTCAAAGAGGGATGTCTCAGCGCTCCAGGCGAATTCTTGGTTTTGAGCGAGAGATCGTCTTGGATTCAGATTGATTTTCAAAACGAGAAGGGCGAGATGTTGCGCAGAGTTTTTCAGGGCTTACATGCCGTCTGCGTTCAACACGAGATGGATCACCTTGAGGGAAAATCTCATTTACAATCAAAAAGCATTCCCAAGGCACTGAGAAAAGTTCTGGCAAAGAAGTGGGGTCTGTAAAAAGTGCTTGCATTTAGACTTTTTCTGCCGTACTCTATTCCTGTGGCAATAATGCCGATAATTTTCTTGGAGGAAACATGAAATTCTTAGACCTGACCGGCGCCCTGGACACTCTTACTACCGACAGAATCCTGAGAGAGTCAAAAGACACTAAATCAGTGATTTACTCGCTAGTTACGCTAGGNNCTGAAATTGTTTAAAGAAGACACAATTGTTCCTTACGAAAACAATCGCTCTGGCAACATGAACAAGAGCCGCATTAAAGATATGGCGGACAATTTCAACCCGTGTGGATTTGGACAGGTAACTGTAAGTTTTCATAACGGAAGCCTTGAACTTGTCGACGCCCATCACAGGCTTTTTACAATCGAATTCATGAAAGACACCCTAGTGTCATTCGCGCCCTTCGCGTCAGAAGTCGTATCTCTCAAATTGGTTCCTTCCTCTGAGCGCCTGGCAACCTACCAAACTCTGAAT
>PLEQ01000002.1 GCA_003136475.1 Deltaproteobacteria bacterium | reverse complement strand
AAAATATCAAACTCTCGATTATATTTCTCTTTTTCCCCTGGAAGAGTTTCTTTTGACTGTAATCCAAATAAATCCAAAATATCCCCGTATGTGCCTAAAGCGCCGATTCCAAAGCCTTGAGTGGTTTGTTTACCGAAATCTTCAACATAATCTCCTAATTCTGATTCCTTTGGTTTATTTAAGAAATTTAATATTTCTTCTGGAGAATAACCTATTTCTTTTGCTTTTTGTATTTTTTGTTCGAAAGCTGGATCTTTTTCTAAAAGATATTGCGTAATCTCTTCATCGGAATAATTAGCTTGACGAGCTTTTTGATATTTTTCTTGATAGTTCATTTAAAAATCTCATCTAAAGAAGGTCTTTCTGATTTATCAATTTCATCTTTTACCATTGATCTGGCTTGTTGATTGATGGATTTCAATTGATCTTCAAGTTGAGATTTTAGACGTCTGTAATTTTCAGTAGCATATTTTTTTATTAAAACAGGATCAGCTCCAGATCCATAATGATCCATTGCTGCTTTGAAAGTTTCATCTTTTAGATAAGCGATTCTATTTCCTAAAGCAAGTTGTTGAGCTATAATTGTTCTTCCTTCTTTAGAATTGGCGAGTGTAGGAAATCCTTGTTTGAATTGATCCAAATCAAAGTTCGTTACCCTTCCAGGAAAAAAATCCTTTGCACGTCTAGCCATTCTTGCAATAGTTTTGACATAATCTTGAGCCTCAGGCGTTGCCAAAGCTTTTACTCTTAGGTCACCTGTATCCCAATCTACATTCCATCTTTCTGCACCTACAGGAAGAGCATCTGGAATCTCGTCTAATTGCTGCAAATGTTGTATTTCTCTGAACTCATCGTCTAATGCATTTAATCGATCGACTGTTTCGGTATAGATGGGAATGTTTGTTTTTTCTCGATATTCATTTTGCTTAACAATATCAGAAGGAGTCATTCCAATTGGCTCAGGAAGTTCAGGAAAATTTAAAGGTAAAGACCCTGTATTTGCACCAGGGATTTCAATATTAGGACTTGTTTCTTCTTTTATTTCTTCTTGTTTCCCTAATCCTTTTCCTGATTTAGACCGTCGAATAAGATCGTTAACATTTCTTATCACATCTGATTGTCCTCCAACGGGAGCATTTTCCATTTGGTTTTGCCATAATTCTGCTGTTTCTTTCGGATATCCTGCTTTTGTCAAGGAATCATAAACACTCTTACCTACTTCCCTTTTTTTCTGTAATTCGAAAACCTTCAATTGATTTTCTGGAGATAATTTACTGATTTTGTCCGCAGAGACTTTTTCTCCTGAAACTATTTGACTCAAAACATTTTTCTCTTCTTCTTTTTTGGTAGTTTCTTTTTCAATTTCACGTTGTTGTTCAACTTTCATGATTTCTTGGAACATTTGTTGCCCTTTCTTTCCATAGGGACTTACGGCTTTATAAACCNNCGAGCATCTTTTAGTTTTTTATCTGAAAGAACACTTTGCAATGATCTATTAGCAAAATAAGTATTGATGCCTTCACCAAGGCCCATGCCGAGAGCATTGGCTAGTACTGTATTTGAAGCATCTCTCGGATCAGGAGATCCCTTGAAAAACTGTACCATTTTTAACCTCCCATACCAGGAAATCCACCACCACCACCACCATTAAAAGCGCCTCCTTGCGCAAGCCCTGTAAGAAATGGCGAAACAAATCCCGTGCTACCCTGCTTTTCATGGTATGCAAAAGGAGAGTAGTTCAAACCAATCTGTGAAAGATTCTGGAATTGGCCCTGTTGTCTTTGAGCCGCTTGGCCTTGCAATTGAGAAAATAATTGAGCTAATTGAGATTGAAGGCCTGAGGCTGCACCTCCAAGGGATTGAGCAAAACCACTTGATGATAATGCTCCCATACCTCCAAACCTTTCTGCAATCTGAGGTAAAATCTGTTCTTGGAATTGTTGTAAATAGGGAGAAGAGAAGTTTTGATAAGCTTCAGGACCACCGCCAAGAAGGTTTTGATCATATTGGTTAGCTTGCTGGAAACCACCACCTTGCTGCATGGCTTGTTGCAAGTAACTTATGATGTCATTACCACCAAATTGCNNGCTGTGCCTGTAGGTTTTTTTTTTAATTGATTACCACCACCGAAAAGCCATTCTTTTACACCAGGCATATATTACCTCAAGTTTTCAGATATTCCATAACCCATACGCACCAAGTTAATGCGCTACCCGAATTATTTTGAATAATGATTGTATTTGTCGAGCTATTATATCTCACATATATACTCGGATCATTTAGAAAATAAGATAAACCTGATGTGTCGATGGCACCACCAAAGCCTTGAACAGGGTAAAGATATCCATTTATACTTTGTGGCTGCGTAGAAGATGATAAGGTTAGACTTGTGCTTCCAGTAGGAATATCTCCACCATTTAAAAATACTAAATCAGCAGTAATTCGATAGGCATTTCGATTTTGTTGAGGGTTGCCTATTTGATACCATTGCTCAAATGGAGCGTTCTCCTGAAGCAAGAATAATCCGCTTTCCTTGGTGTTTACAGCATTAGCAATACGGCGAAGGTAAAGCTGTAAAATATTTTGGTATTCTTTATCCTCGGGATTGACATCCAGAGAGACAGGAATCTGGTTTGTATTAAGAGCTGGATCGCTAGAAAATGTCATGTAAATCCTGCTTTACATTTAGTTAATAAGTGATCCCCCAGGGCGAAACCATAGATTCATGGCATTCAATTCCATGGGGCTTTGATGCGTAGCTAGCTGATTCATGAGGCTATCATCATACGTTAACCCTACACGAAGATATTGGCCATATTGAGTGCTATAGAATCGATACCAGGCATATTGCGATCCTGGGATGTAGGTTTGACCATTTATGGGTAAAG
>PLEQ01000518.1 GCA_003136475.1 Deltaproteobacteria bacterium | reverse complement strand
AGAACAGGCTTGTCGCAAGGGTTACACTTGTAGGTTCTTAGGAATGAACTTGTTCATAGAGCAGTTAAATTTATCTCGAGTTGACGGGAGTTTCTTAAGACTGAGAGAACGTCTCATTAAGACGGACCTTTTGATTTTTGACGATCTAGGAATCAAACCACTTCCGCCCGCGGCAGTTCAAGACTTGTACGACCTCTTGGAGGAGCGCTACCAGAAAGGCTCAACAATTATCACAAGCCAATTGCCGATGGCTAACTGGCGGGAGGTCATTACAGATGAGGTATCCTATGAGGCAATAATGGATCGCCTTGTTCATGGGGCAGTTAAACTCGAGTTGAAGGGAGAATCCTACCGAAAAAAGCAAGGCAAGGTGGACAGCGAAGCAAGTTAAGTGTACCAGTCGTTACTGACGAATGCTTCGGCAGCTAGGGCTGCCTCCGATTGGTATACCACACTCGTTACCGGGTGGCGCTTTAGACCGTTACTCGACACTCTTGACCTACTGAGAGAGGCCTCATGACCAAATCGCCTTAAATTTTATGGGAAACATCAGTCATGCCTGTGCATTGCAAGAAACGGGAACAGTGCAATGTTGGGGAACTCAAGTCCTTTACCTAGATTCTCGAAATCGTGAATTATTGGAAGCGAGCAAGATTCCAGAGGACCTGAGTCCAGCTGTTCAAATTGCAACAGCTAGCAATTACACCTGCATCCTGGAACTTACAGGTAAGCTAAGATGCTGGGGGAGCTACGCAAATCGCGAACCGATGATCATTCCGACAGATCTGAAACACATGATACAAATTTCCAGTGCCGATACTTACACGTGCGTCTTGGAGGAGCATGGGACAGTTCAATGTTGGGGAGATGTTCCAGAGCATGTCAGAGCTCAACTGCTGAAGCTGGACTCAGCCGTGCAGGTTTCCACAGGGTTTAGAAGCTGTTTGAAAAGCCTTTCGAGCTAAAACTGAGATCCCTCGGCTTCGCCTCGGGATGACGAAAATGCTCGTCATTCTGAGCGTAGCGAAGAATCGCAGTCGGAGCTCTTCCAGACTTTTCAAACAACTTCTAAAACAGCGGACCGGCCTCCGGAACTTCGATGAGAGGCCAGGGAGCTTACTGATTTAAATAGGCTTGGGCACCGAGCGAAAGAATCTTCGCATCAATGGTATTGATTTGGTTGGAAATCGAAGTCACCTGCGCAGAGGTCGTAGCTGCTAAGTTCAAGACCTGAGACGTGGGGTCACTGCCTTCGAGGCTAAGCATCGCCGCACCGCCACCTGTAGCTGCTACGCCAGAAGCGAAAATCGCAGCACCGACGGCCATTCCGATAAGGGGGCCGGCAAATTTTGTAACGCCGGCCTTTGACTCTGGCAGCAACGATCCCGTTTGAGCTGATTTCTTGGGTTCAGATTCAGACGGCCCAGACGTACCAACGTTCATTTTGATTGTTGCTTGGTCTCTCGGAGAGGGCTGCTTAATCCTAGATACTTGCGTTTCAGCGAGCCCGACCAGGTATGAAAACGCATCAGCGGGACGTGCCAGTAGAAGTATAGTTTTTTTGGGCATCCCGCCCCAATTGATCTTTTGGCTTTCACGGTTAACAAGTGGGATCATTTTATACTTGGTCCAAGCGTTAGCAAATGGCTCTTTAATAAGACCATGGGCAACGGCAGAAGCGGCAGAACTCACGAAGATAACCGAGCCAACTCCCAACATTCCCACGCCAGCTGCGATAGTTAGACCACCCTTCACTGGAGAGCTAGAGGAGCCTCCCCCTGAACTTGTGGTTGCGCTTGTAGCAACATTGCTTACTGGCGTTCCTCCCTGAGCAAGTCCACCTGTAGAGGATGCTGTTTGCAGTGAAGTGCTGGTTGCGACTCCAGTACCCTCGGCCAGCCCTTCGCTTGTGCCACTCACGGCCGCCACTGCTGGACTACTTGCAGTAGCAGCTTGAATAGCATCAGTCATATTCCCGCAGACATCCGTTGAGGTGCCCACAGCGGTGCTCACAGAGGTACCCACCAGACCCAAACTCGTGGCGTTTGCAGCATTTTGGGTTTCCGCCAAGAGGGGGCTAGCCGCGAGTTGATGGTACATATCCCGCAGATTCACAGCATTGCTGATTGTTGTGCGCAGATTGGGATTGATAGAACTATTATTCTGAAAGTTTTCAAGTTGAGTTTGTAAGAAATAGACATTGGTACTGAGTTCATCGGACAGATTAAACTCTTGGGTGTAGAGGTCACGATAAGGCTCGGCAGTTCCGGCAAAGCCAACGAGTTGTGCTGATGAACTATCGCCGGTGTGAAACACGTGGCCTGGGCGTCCACTATACGTATGGTCTGTCTTAACAGAGGTATTCGATTCGCGATCTTTCCAAATCGCAGACTGTGCTGTCACCGTATAGTTACCGGCCGGGAACCTTCCGTCATAACCGACAAGGGCATTGACGTCAGAGCTCGAACTATCAGGCGTGTCAATAATGCCACCTTTGCAGGTCTTCGTACCCGTCGTGCAGACTTTGTAATACACTACGTCCGCATTCGCATCTTTTGTGACGGTAATCTTCATTACGGCTAAGGAATTGCCAACTTGAGGATCAAAGCTCACCACGCTGAGATTTTGCGTTGTGAGTTGGGTCGAATCCACTTGCGGAGCCGGCTGCACTTGTGCCAAAGCGAGATCCGTGGCACACGTCGCAAAGGTATCGGTACTGGCTGCCCACGACGACCAAGTGGTCGAACTTACCGCTGGAGCCGAGCTAGAACTGGATTTTGTCTTGCATTCGAAGATTCCCGCAAGGACCAAGAGTCCTAGTAGCGCAATCGTAAGTCTTTGCATAAGATCTCTCCTTATGAACTATTTGGGTTCTATTCTATCACACCTTACACGTGAGCATTGGAAATGAGCCTGCTAAGACACTAAGTTTGTGGAATTCAAAACGGAAGGACAGTCTTTTTCATTTGGGACCAAAATCTCAGCGAAGTTTTTGCTTCCAAAACGACGCATGGTCGCGTTCAGCCTCAGCTTCTAAGAGCGGTCCGATAGCGCGTGTCGGAAAACGGCCACGTGAAAAAATTTCCTGACACGGAACTGCGAAACTGCCAGTGGCATGCTTGGCAAGTGTTGCGACAGAACAGGCAAAGACGACAGTACGGATGCCACTCCAGTAAATCGCACCTGCGCACATCACACACGATTCTGTACTGGTGTAAAGAATTGCCAGCTCACGCTCGTTCGGGGAAAGCGCTTGTGTTGCCTGTCTGACGAGATTCATTTCGGCATGATTGGTTGCGTCGTTTAAAGTCGACACAGTATTTTCAGCCCTCAACAAGACTGACCCATTTAAGACCAGGACAGCTCCGAACGGATGATTCCCATTCTTACGCGCGCTACTGGCAAGAGCTATGGCTGCAGAGAGAAAAGCTGTGTGCTCATCGTGAGGTATAAAGTCCATTTCTAACGTCATTTTGAAAGTTCCTTAGTTCGTTGATCAAAGTACCATAAAAGAGATCGAGCTGGGCGCCTACTCGAAAAGCTCAATTACGCCATCATTCCGAGCCCCAGTGACTGCCAAGACAAAGATATTATTAATTTATTCCCACAAGCTGCTTAGAAAGCCAAGTTCCAAAATAAAGAATCTTGACTTCAGCTTCGAGTTCCACTAGGCTGCCCATCTTGTACTGCTATACCGGTACAACGGTACAAAGACGACAACGAATCCAAACTCTCGGAGAACAAACATGGATGGCAACAGGGTGTGGGGAAAGTTCCTAAGACTGCTGCATGGTGCTGATGAAAAAGAACTCGATGTTTTGTGTCAGCTGTTTTTGACGAAGAATGAACGGGAGATGATCGTTGAACGTTATAGCCTCATTAAGACCTTGCTGAGTGGCAAGCTCACGCAAAGGGAGATATCCGAGAAAATGGCTATGAGTATATCGCTGGTGACAGCGGGGTCGAAAGCCCTTCAGTTGCTTAAAGAAAAAGACAGGAAGTTTTTAAAAGACCATATGGAGTGAGCGTGCAAAACGCCGGATGAGGTTCTCTTTGTTAAAGCAAGCGATCGAAAATTTACTGGTGAAAAAGCGTCTCAGTCAGAGCGAGATGGAAAGTTNNGTCAGAGCGAGATGGAAATGGTTTGTCAGGAAATTTTAGCGAATAAAAATTCTCTACAAACAGCTGCCTACCTAGCTTTGCTCAGGGCCAAAGGTGAGACAGCGGAAGACCTTCTGGCCATGGTCAGCACACTGCGAGCGCAAAGCATCGCAATCGAACTGCCCCACCCCTGCATCGATATCGTAGGCACAGGGGGAGATGGTGCGCAGTCGGTCAATATTTCGACGGGAGCGGCTATCTTGACTGCGGCATGTGGCGTACCGGTCGCCAAGCACGGGGCGCATGCTGTTTCGAGCCGCTGTGGTTCGGCCGACGTGATCGAGGCTTTAGGCGTCGCGATCGATCTCCCGAGTTTGGCTCTGCTCGAATGTTTAAAGCAAGTGAACATAACATTTTTACTATGTCCGCGATTTCATCCGACCTTTAAGTCCATTGCTGCGCTAAGAAGAGACCTTGGTATTCCGTCCATCTTTAACATCTTAGGGCCTCTGCTCCATCCTGCTCAGGTCCCCTTTGCCATGATCGGTGTTGGAAAAAAAGACTTGGTCCCGGTGATGGCCGAGGCCATGAGCCAGTTAAATTTCAAACGCGCACTGGTCTTTCATGGTTATGGTCTTGATGAATTGACGTGCATAGGTCCGAGTCAAGCTTTGCTGCTGAGCGGCTCGAGCATTGAAAATATCAAAATCGATCCCCAAGCCCTTGGCTTCTCTTTATCGAAACCCGAAGATCTCCGCGGTGGTCTGCCACAAGACAATGCGAATATTCTGCGTCGTTCTTTGGCAGGAGAGAACAACCCGGTGTCTGACACGCTGACTTTAAACGCCGGAATGGCACTTTGGGTGTTTGGCGCCGCTGCCAGTCCGCAACTAGCTTGCGAGCACGTCCGTCGGGTCTTGCGTGAGGGCCAAGCCCTCACACTGCTGAAGCGATGGAGCACCTTAAGTCAGTCTCTCAGGGAAAAATCATTATCGTAAATGCGATTCAAAGGGAACTATCGTGTCGAGTATTCTTGATAAAATTATCGTTCAAAAAAAACGGGAAGTCGCCCAACTCTACCAAAAACTTGCTGCAGATGCGGAGCATGCTCTGCACACAACGACGATCACTCAACACGCGCCACGGTTTTTCCAAAAGGCTTTGCGCACCCAGGGTAAACCAGCTGTTCTGGCTGAAATCAAACGGCGCTCGCCCTCGCGTGGAGAGATTGCTGAGATCCGCGCGCCTGAGTCCCTTGCCCTTGCTTATGCCCAAGGCGGAGCTGCTGCGATTTCGGTGCTGACGGATAATCCTTCATTCGGAGGCTCCTTAGAAGATTTGAGAACTGTAAAACGAGCTTTGGCGCAGACTCCTTACAGCGTGCCTATTTTGCGAAAAGATTTTATCATCGATCCGCTCCAACTTTTAGAAAGCGCACAGGCGGGNNCTTGCCGAGTTCCTGCGTGAGAGTGAGCGCCTAGGCCTTGAAGCGCTTGTCGAAGTTCACTCCCGCGAAGAGTTGGAACTCGCACTGGATACTGGAGCTTCGATCATTGGTGTGAATCAGAGAAATTTGCAAAGCTTTGCCATGGTGCCAGAAATCTTTGAAGACTTGGCGCCCTACTTTCCATCCCACATCACGAGAGTTGCCGAGTCTGGTATTTTCACACGCGAACAGAGCCAAAAAGTAGCAGCCTTGGGCTACCATGCGATCTTAGTTGGTGAAGCTCTTGTGCGTTCCCCGGAGCCCATGCAGCTCATCCAAGAACTGAAAGGTCGCTTATGACACGCAAACCTTTACTGATCAAAATCTGCGGAGTGACGCATCGTGACGATGCTGCGTTGGCAGCAAAGCTGGGAGCGGATCGGATTGGAATCATTTTGTCTCCACGTTCGCAAAGGTGTGTGGANNAGCTTGTACGAGTCATCCACGATCATGGCGCTATCCCTGTTGCCGTCTTTGTCGATGAAGGCTTTGCAGAAATCTGCGCGGCCGTGGCAGAAACGGGTGTGCAAGAAGTCCAGTTGCATGGCGCAGGATCGCGAGCTGCTGTGAACAAAATTGCCGAACGTTTTGCAACGATCCTTGCCTTGCCCTCTGATTTTGACGACCAGCTTTGGTTGCCCTCGGTCCTTTCGTCAAAGAAAAATCGGGGAATAAAATTGCTCTATGACAACAGTCGACCTGGTTCTGGTCAAACATTTGCTTGGCCTGCATTTGCGCAGGATGCAGCGCGACGTTCCAAGGGTTGGATTTTAGCAGGTGGTTTGAGTCCCCATAATATTGAAGAAGCTTTGCGCCTGCTTAAACCGATGGGAGTCGATGTGATGAGTGGTGTGGCTGACCCACGCTCCGATCGTCTGCGACGTAAAGATCCGGCACGGATGGAAGAATTTATAGCACTGGCCAGAGGGTACCAGTATGAATAGTAGCTACTACGGACGCTTTGGCGGGCAGTATATGCCGGAGCTGCTCATCAATCCGATTTTAAAATTAGAACAGGAATGGGAACTTTTCAAAAAAGACGCGCNNACGACCGACGCCCTTGACCGAGGTCCCTCGCTTTGCAAAAGCGATTCGGGGACCACGCATATTTTTGAAACGCGAAGACTTGCTCCATACGGGTGCGCATAAACTGAATAACGCTTTGGGTCAGTGCCTACTCGCCAAACGTTTGGGCAAGACACGCGTGATTGCCGAAACGGGCGCTGGCCAACATGGTGTCGCAACGGCTACCGCGTGTGCTCGTTTGGGCCTTGGGTGTGTGGTCTACATGGGGGCAAAAGATTGCGAGCGACAGAGCCCGAATGTGCAAAGGATGAAACTTCTAGGCGCCCAAGTCGTCCCCGTTCAAAGTGGCAGTGCGACGTTGAAGGATGCCATCAATGAAGCTTTGCGGGACTGGTCCGCAAGTTTTGAAAGCACGCATTATTGTCTGGGCTCTGCTTTGGGTCCTTATCCCTATCCTGAGATCGTAAAAGAGTTCCAATCCGTCATCGGTCAAGAAATCTACGAGCACTGTCTGCAGATGGGCGGCAAATTCCCCGACCTTATGATCGCTTGTGTAGGAGGTGGCTCTAACGCAATAGGCATGTTTGCGCCTTTTGTTTCGCATGCAAAAGTGCAACTGGTCGGTGTCGAGGCTGGAGGGAAAGGGCCTGAACTGGGTCAACACGCCAGTCGCTTTCACGGGGGTCGGCCGGGCGTCTTGCATGGTTGCTTCACCTATCTTTTACAGGATGCACACGGACAAATTGCCGAAACGCACTCCATCTCAGCGGGTCTCGATTATCCAGCTATTGCGCCTGAGCATGCTCATCTTTTTGAAACAGGACGTGTGAAATATGTCAGCGCAAGCGATGACGAAGCGCTTGCCGCTTTCCACCTGCTTGCGAAGACAGAGGGCATTATCCCCGCTTTGGAGTCGAGTCATGCGCTCGCGTATCTTGTAAAACATGGGCACACTTTACAGCCAGATAGCTTCGTCATTGTGAATCTCTCGGGACGTGGAGATAAGGACCTAGCTCAGAAAGGGGTTTCTGATGTTTAAGAATAAAAAATGCACATTCATCGGCTATCTCACAGGCGGAGATGGTGGTGTTTCTTATTCAGTAGATGCTGCTCTGGCCTTACTAGAGGGGGGCGTTGATGTTTTGGAAATCGGCCTACCTTTTTCGGATCCGACTGCGGATGGGCCAACGATTCAACGCGCCTGTGTTCGAGCTTTGAAAGATCATGCTATNNGCATGCTATCAATCCTAATTCTATTTTGGAAATTGCAAGCCGCATTCACAAAGAGAAACCGGAAGCGCCCCTCGTCCTCTTCTCCTATTTTAATCCTGTACTCCAGGGTGGGTCGAGTTTTCTCAGGTCTGCTAAAGAGTCTGGGTTCTCCCATATGCTGCTTTTGGATCTGCCCTACGACAATGCGTTCTATGATGAACACCTTGAATTAGATCCTATACTTCTCCTCTCTCCTGCGACAACGGACGAACGTGTTTCGAAAATCGCAAGTCGCGGCAAGGGTTTTCTGTACTATGCTTGCCAGAAAGGAACGACAGGGATTCGGAATGCCTTACCCGACGACTTCGAAGCGCAAATCACGCGTATCCGTTCGCACACGAGCCTACCCATTGCGGTAGGTTTTGGTATCGCAGACCGCACGACAGCGGCGCTCGTCGCTCAACACGCAGATGCCTTCGTCGTCGGTTCGGCCTTTGTAAAAATGATCGAAGAAAATGCCAGTCCGGACCAGTTTAAAAAAGCTGCACAAAATTTTGATCCGCGGAGACAAGCATGACACCCAAGAAGCTGCGTCAACTTTTTCATATTCCCAAAGCGGTGAATGGTCGCGAAAAAGCTTATTTGGCGAGCCACTCACTCGGTCTTTGCGCCAAACAAGCCAAGATCGATGTCGAGGCCCAGTTGGAGCATTGGAGTGCTTTAGGTCTGGATGCGTGGTTTGTGGGAGAAGCACCCTGGTATTCCTTGATCGAAGGTCTCGCGCAACCCCTTGCACGCATAGTGGGCTCCAAAGCCGAGGAAGTCGTGGTGATGAACAGCCTGACCGTGAACCTCCATTTGATGCTCAGCTCCTTCTACCGGCCGACGGCGAAGCGTCACAAAATTTTGACAGATGGCCCCAGTTTTCCATCGGACCGTTATGCTTTAGCAAGCCAAATTCAACAGAGAGCTTTGGATCCGACCCAAAGCTTAAAAATTCTGAATTCACAAAAGGCCTTTTCCGCTCCATCTTACGAAGAAATTGCAGAGTGCCTGGAGCGTGAAGGTGAGACTATAGCTCTCGTCTTCCTCAATGGTGTGAACTATCTCACCGGTCAAGTGCTTGCGATCGAGAAAATCACGCAATTGGCTCACGCCAAGGGTTGTCTGGTCGGTCTCGATCTTGCTCACGCGATTGGTAATATTCCGCTGAAGCTGCATGAGTGGGGAGTGGATTTCGCAGTATGGTGT
>PLEQ01000333.1 GCA_003136475.1 Deltaproteobacteria bacterium | reverse complement strand
ATCGCCATCTTTAATGCTCTCTTTATAAGGTGACCACGCCGTCACTTCGGTGATTTTCAATCCCTCGTGTACGTTGTGGAAACGGGCGGTAGCCTCGTTGTCGGTGAGCCAAGGCCGACGGATGAAGCCGGCATCTGGGTGCCCATGATAGCTTCCCGAGCTAATATCTTTTAAAAAGCGTTTGAGGATCGGTACGGGAATGATGTAACCGATATTTTCCCCGGCACGAAAAGCCTGGAAGGCAATGCCTACGACCTTACCATTTTGGAGGACCGGTCCGCCGCTCGCACCGGGATTGATGGCGGAGTCGACTTGGATCAGAAGGTGGAAGTGGTAGTCCGTGTGGACATATAAGCTGTAGTCGATGCGGGAAACGATACCTTTCGTAACCGCCAATTGTTCTCCGCCAGCCGGATACCCGACGGTCGAAACCGGCGAGCGAAGTTTAGGAATATCGCCAAAACTCAGGGGCTTGAGCCCGGCAAAAAATGCTGGATCGCTGACCGTGATAACAGCGAGGTCGGCATCATGGGCGATGAACTCTACATAAGCATTCATTTGGCGGGAATCGCCGTCCTTTTGAACGGTAATAAAGCGTGCATTGGAGACCACGTGAGCGTTGGTGAGGAAACGGTGCTCCCCCACATAGAATCCGCTGCCAGAAACCTCTACGCTTGCTGAAAAAAGCCAAGGATTGCGATAGTCTACATCCTGACGCACCGCGTTGATCTTGACGATCGAACGTCGTACTTTGGCAAGAAGTACCTCCTCCCCAAGCTCACTCGTGGGGGTCCCCAGAGCCAAGCGGGTGGAGATGAGACAGAGAATGACGATAAAATTCCTGGTCAGGGCTTGCATAGCTCCCTTTATAAGATGAGGTGGAAGAAGTCCTCACTCTTATTTTACCGTGGCTTTGCTAGTGTGAAAAAGCTATGGCATAGAGCAAATTTTGCAGCTAAATTTGGAGGCTGCCCCGACCTTGGCATAAAGAGGAGGCAGATTGGCCGGCGCCTGGTTCGGGTCGATAAATTGCGATATTCAGTAAGAAGGAAAACAATAATGGCACGTTCAACACGCAGAGAAAAAATCAAGCTCGTATCGACAGCAGGTACTGGCTACTACTACACAACGCAAAAGCTCAAAGGCAAGGACAAGCTGGTTTTGAAAAAATACGATCCCAAAGTGCGTAAGCACGTTGAATTTAAAGAATCTAAACTCGTTAAGTGATTAGTCCAATAGCCACGTCAAGAGACTTTGGACAAACGCGAAACGATAGCCGCCTTTTCTCCGGCTCACCGGACTGGAGACCGTTAAGTCTGCATGGTCAGCGTTGAGATGGGCGATTTTTTTCCCGACCAGGGCCAGGGATTGATCTTCAGGAAAAAGCAGCCCGTCGTTTTCCCCGCCGAAATAAATCGACAAATAATAGCCCGAGCTCTTAAGGAAATGCGACATGCGCTCCGGGGCTTGGGAACTTGTAATAAAAAAGAGTTTGTTATCTAAAACACCTTTGAGCCGACGGATGCGCTCGTCCTGCTGGCTCCATAACTGCTTGGCATAATCTGTCGTCAAGGATTTTAGCCCGTCCATAAAATTGCGCATCAAGAAGAGTCGGATGTAATAGTCAAGCTTGAGCGTGATCCGTAGCAGGCTCGGCATGCGCGAGTCCAAGCTTAGGTCTTTCGCATACAAGGCATCCGCAATCGCGCTGCCGCCAAAGGCCCCTTGAATCAAGAAGATCGCTTTTATGCGACGTTTGACAAATTCGATATTGTGCGCCGCAAAAAGTACGGTCTCAACCGCGCCCTTACTGTGAGCAAGCAGGATGATCGGTTGCTGGCTCGTTATATTGAGGAGCTGTTCGGCAAGCCAGACACTATTTTGTAGCGTCGTTTGCGCTGAAGACGGGTGAAGGATCGTGATCCGGTCGTGGGGAATACCAAGCTCCGTCAAGGAATCTTCATTATCCGACCAATACAAAGGTGTTTGCTCGGATAAAAAACCAGACACGAAGACATACTGATAGTTGCGTGACGCGGCTATCACTTCACTTGAGAGGACTCTTTTGGCACTCAGAAATTCAGAAAAAATCGTCGCAAAGTCTTGCGCTCGTGCACTCAGACTGTTGCCTACGAAAGCCAATATCAAAATCAGTCTTAGCATCGCCTAGCTTCCCTTATGTGAATAGCGAACCACGTTCCTAAATTCTCGCATAAGGTCTGCCGAAGAAAAATAAGAGTTTGAATGCCATGTGGTAGTTTAGGTCCAGGCGAGTGGCAGCAAAATACCCCAGAATCAAACATACATCGGCACAGCAATTGCAATTAAATCCTTAGAAAATAAACAGGGAGAATGCGATGAACCGAATTTTACGAGCCCTTGCTCTAGTGTGGGTATATTTTGGCGCGGTCACAGCAATGGCGAATTGCAAGCCGCTTATCAACGATGCCTATGCTTGGGCCGCAAAACGCGAGGGCGCAAATGGGGCTCATGTAAGCTTTCAAGTCTCGTCGATGAAAGCGGCTAGCAAATTTGTGGAATTTTCGGAAGGCGCCTTTACGCTGGCGCATGATGGCAATTTAATCGCAGAAAAAGTTCCCGTTGTGTTCAGTGATCGAGCCTGGTGTCCGAATAATAGTGGGCCGTTCTGTGTGCCTTATCAGAAGTTTGACTATCGCAAAGCTGATCAGCTGACACTCACCCTCAAGCGTAACGGTATTTTGAACGTTATTCATAATAGCCGAGGAAATTCCACTCACAACGTCATCTTACAATGCAGTGGTAAATTTCTTTATGGCATTCTCGAAGACGCTAATGGCCGAGTCTTTATGACTATGAACTTGAGTACGCGTCCTTTGCAAAACTCTCGCTAGTATCGTTTCGATACTATTTGGACAAAAAGTTCTTCAATTTGTCGGTGCTGGAGGTCCCCGACTGTGAAAGGATGCTATTCTCGAGCGTGGTAATTTTCTGTATGGTTTGTCCGGAACGGGAACTGGCGTTAGTGACGACGTTGGTCGCTAGAAAGGTCTCGACGGCTTCGTGCAGTGTATCCAAGAAAATCTGTGCCGTTGCTGGCGAAAGATTAGCGAGTTCTGCAGGTGTGAAAACACCATCTCCACTGGGATCGAGGGTTTTCAAAATCAAAGCCAGGTAGGCTGTCAGAAAAACTGCGAGTTTGAATTGGTCCGCTACGGTGAGCAGACGTTCATCATAAGAGTGCATCAAGGTAATGGCCAAGGCGACACCTTGTAAATTGAGAGCCGTTGGGCTGGGCAACACGGGAAAGAGCATAACAAGCGGATTGCTACTGGACTTTACGGAAGAGCCGGACTCCGCCACGAGTTTCAATATGAGGGTGAGGGGATCGACTTGGTAGAGCTGAGCTTGGGCACTCGCCAGGATGGAAACATAGTTTGCGATTTTCTTAGGATCTTGGGTTAGGCTCAGTCGGCGTGTTTCAGCACTGAGTTGCTCTTGCACTTGGTTGAGATCGCTGCCGAGATTCACACCCACGAAAATGTTTTCAAAGTTCGTTCCGAGAGCATCGAGCATCGTCGTGATGGCATCCATAGACGCGTTTTGTTCGAGGTCTTTGGCTGCAAGTTCTTCCGGTCGGGTTTTCTCAAAAATAGCAAACTGAGATTGCCCACAGCTCAGGATCAGCAAGAGAACGACTAAGCTTTTAAATAGTTTCATAGACTCACCGTTATCCGCATAAAATAACGATTATCAGGGCGGCTCCCACTGCGATCCCCGATTTCTTCCGTGTAATACCCAGCGTCGCCACGGAGAAAGTGCAGATCCAGGTAGAAGCCACAGCTTGGATAGCCTTGATTCAAGCCGAATGTAAAGCCGATCAATTTTGCAACGGCGATTTCTCCTCCGAGATGGATGCGTTTCGTTAAGTCAAAGCCATAAGCATCCAGAATATCCCGCACATCGCCCAGTAAGCGGAATTTACTCACCTTCGTGCCGGTCTCAAACCCTATGCCAGCATTGAGCGTTTGCTTAATATTTTGGAGCGGCTGTTGAGCTTTCGAAAGTGTCGAATGCTTAGCTGGAGTGAAGATCGTGTTGCCCACGTCTTGGACAGTGACCCCGAACGAAAGGGGCGAACGACCCTCGCCTCTATACATCACACCGATGTCGGCGCCAAAAGCTGAGCCCAACATCGTAAATTGGTTGGTGTTAAGTTTACTCACTTGATTGGCATCAGCAGCATTGGCAGAAAAACTAGCTTGTTCTCTTTCGATAAATTTACCCATAATGCCGACCGAAAGTTTTTTGCCCCATACATAATCCCCAAC
>PLEQ01000380.1 GCA_003136475.1 Deltaproteobacteria bacterium | reverse complement strand
GTCCATCAGTGTGCTATCAGCACTTGTGACAAGGCCCAATCCAGTTGAGCCAGCAGCTCCTGCGGCCCCGGCAGCCCCTAAGACGGCAAGAACTCCAGTGCTGATTGCCATGATTTTAAAGTTGTTGGCTTGTTTCTCGTACCCCACCTTGGCACGGTTCAAACTGTCGATACTCGTCTGTGATAATGCTGGCAGCTCCTCGATTTGAATGTTCTTAATAAGATCCTTCGATTCATTCAGAAGCTCTGCACTCTTTCCTTGCGGATTGTCATGTTCTTGTTTTATCTGTACTTGCAGGTCTGCTAATCGTTTTTTCGTTTCCTCCAAATTCTGCCTTCTCTTAGTAAGATCTTGAATATCCGAATTCGTTTGTGCAAGATTTTCCTTTGCTGAACCTTGAGAAGTGGTGAGACCCGCCGTTTCATCAGCTACAATTTTTTGTTTAAGAAGAGTACACTCCTGCCGAAGATTAAAGAGTTCTTTCTCGACAGCACTGCCAGCGTCAGAGCTTTTCTCGAATTGTGTTCTCAATTCTGCTAAGCGAGTTTGAATTTTTTCCATATTTGTTTGTGCCTGATCCGTCTCAAGATTCTGTCGTGAAGATATTTTGTTGTTCAGCGTGTCAGAATTGTTCTTAAAATCTTGGTCTAGCTTTCCTAAGCCATAGTCTTGGTGGTATTTTAAATCGTAAATTTTTTCCCCTATTTTCTGCTGTTCTGCTGAGAACAGTGACGAATCTTTAGTCCAAAAATTAAAGAACCATCGATTGTCTTTACTTTTCAATACAGCCTCATAATCATCAATCAAGGATTTATGGGCTGCTTGATAGACGGCTATTTTTTCTTCTACCGAAAGTTCCCTAAAAATAGCTTCCTCGCTTGGTTTGGGTGAAGGTGAAGCAGCTTTCTTTTCGGCTAAGATTTTCCATCCAGCATTGCCTGGAGATCCAACTGACTCACTTTTTTGCCCCGTGGGATCACTAACCATGTGTGTAGAAATCACATCATACATTTCATTGATAATAGTAGCGTTTGCACTTTTCGATATAGTGATCTCATCAGATAATCGCTTAATGTTTTTAGCTCGACCTTCCCAGGATTCTACTTCTTCTTTCAAATCACGTAATTCATTTGTTATATTTACCATTTCCGCTAGCTTTTGATCACGAGACGTCTTAGCTTCTATTTTTTTGTTTCGCAGTTCTTCCAGGGCTACGCGTTTCTCATAAGATTTGCGATTGTTATCTAAGTCAGCTAAAGCTAGATTCAAATTCTTTATTTCGTCCTGCCGCGAAGCTATTTCGGAATCTAACGATTTTAAGATTTTTTCTAACTGCTGCAATTGATTGAGATCTTTGGAATTGCTTAATTCCGTAGAAATGCTTGCTCTAGCTTCTTCCCCCAACAATTGTAGTTTTATTCGACCAGCCAGGGTTTTTTTCTTAGTTTCAATGAATGAAGTGAGAGCAGCGTTATCACTAGAGGCCTTGTCTATAAACTCTTCCATTAGGTTCTTTGAAAAAAGCGCTCGACTTAGACGCCAACTACCATAGGAAGAAGCCAAAATCATAAGTCCGCTGAAGGTACCCAGAGATATAGCGATCGCATAATTCACAGCCTTGGGAACTCCTCCGTTCGAACTCGCTGCGCTAGCGACGGTGTCGAAGGAGGCCGAACTCATAAAATCTTTGCAGAGCTGTGGAGTCGTAAGGTTGAGTTGGTTTTGGACCGCGTTCAGGACATTGGGATCGACGGGTTGGTTGTTATTGGCAGCTTGGAGATAAGTGTTCAAACCATCGCGGATGCTTTGGCATTGATCCTGAATTTTACTTTCTTCGCTGCGAATGTCAGCAAAAAGTTTGCTAGCTTCTGCCGGATTCAAATTCACAGAATTGGCAACATAAAGCTGGACCATGGGTTGTCCGCAGTTCAGGCTCGGGGTTAGGGAATTTTCTGGGTTTACGCAGCCTTGAGCGCTGATGCTCACGGTCTGGGCTGGCAATTCATAGATGAAGAAGACACCACTTGCTGAGTCAAACGGTTGGGCGACGCTCGGATTACAGGCGGTCGGCTGAGCGTAGTCACAAATCACCAGGCGGATAAAATCGCTGTAGGAATCTTCCAAAACCGTGATTTTAAGTGCCGCTAATTTCCCAAATTGCAGGGCTTGGACATCGATACCACCGACTGCCAGTAAGGGGCCGACACTAGGTGGGTTTACGAGATTAAACCCACTGCCATTTGATGCCTGGGAACTTTGAATGTCTCCGCTCGCCTGACTTGCATTCGCGTTCGTAGAACTTGTTCGACAGTGCGTAAGACATACGACAAGACAAACGAATTGCGTGAACCGCCAATATTTGCTCATTTGACTCCACCATAATATAAAGTTGAATTAGAAGAAAATTTTTTCACGCTCATCATTCTGGCACCGAACTTCCTTAAGGCGAAGTCTCTTCGGAATGATACTGCGAAGGCGCTAACAGGCGACCCCTCGACAAGCTCGGGG
>PLEQ01000369.1 GCA_003136475.1 Deltaproteobacteria bacterium | reverse complement strand
GCCAAGGATTAGAAAAATCTTAAGGGCGGAATCATGCAATTGCGTATCTCCTCTATGCGATCATGGGAGGGTATACGAAAGCTGGTTATAACTTGCTAAGTGCGAGCAGTTATAGCCTGCCCAAAAGTGTGAACAAGTCGGCCATTTTGATGCTGTTGGTCGTTAGAGGCTCATCCGAGTGGATTAACCGCCGCGGCTCCCGCGGATTTTTTGCGAGATCTAAAGTTTGAGAACGAATTTCCGAAAAGCCGGTGTCAGCGTTTTTAAAATAAGGGAATAATTGAAATGCGTATTTTTCTTATCTCCGTCTTTTTGGTGCTTGGTTTTAGCGGATGTACAACAAAGAAAGAATCAAAGATTGTCATCTCAAATTTGAGCATTTGCAATCAAATCGACCCGGCAACAAATCATTGTAAACCAAGCCTCTATTATCAAGTTAAAGATTTTGACCTCGTTAGCGTGCCTCAGAATCAAAATATCTATGTCAGCTTAGAAGGGTATACCGATGGCCCTCCGCTCTCAATTGAGCTGCAAAAAATGGATGGTTCTCGAATTTTCAAAAGCCCCGATCAAGGAAATTTTGAAAAGACCATAGCCTATAAGATTCCGAGTACGGTGGACTTGCCTCTTGAGCGGTACAAGCTTGTTCTGAACAGTGACCTTCCTATCAAGGGAGAAAATAGAAAGGAATTTGAAATAGGCCCTTCAGCCGCCATAGAGAAAGTCGTTGTTTGTCATAAACTTGGTGAAGATGAAACGCAATGTAAAAAAGACCATCGTGAACTTTCACCTGGCACAAAATCCATTTATGTCACTTTATTCTTTAAAGAAACTAAGCCGCAATTGCAAATGGGCCTCGGCATCTTATCTGCTTTTCTTGACCTAACTACGGACGATAGAAAATATCTAGGAAAGTCGGAACTTTTCTATGTGGATGAAATGGTGTTCACTCGAGAGATCGCCTTAGATTTAAAATCATGTACTAATGAGCATTTTGATTTAGAAGGGATATATTCGGTTGATGAAAGGGAATTTGTCCAAACGCTCGCGATTTTAAATTGCAGAAGTGAAAAAGCTAAATCTCCATAGAGCAATCTAACGAGGGCAACGCTTGACTTAGCTACGGACGATAGAAAGTATCTGGGAAAGTCGGCATTCTTCCATGTTGATGAAAAGGTGCTCACCCGAGAGATCACTTTGAATTTTAAAATCATGTACCAAAGAGCGNNGCTTTAGAAGCGATATATCCGGTTGATGAAAGAAAATTTGTCCAAACTCTAGCGAGTCTAGTTTGTAAAAATCCGACTCCTTTGAAAAGAATAAGTCCTAAGTCGAGTGGTGTTAAATCTCTCAGTATCAATCTAATCTTTGAGGAATGTTCATGCTCAAGCTTCAGATTATCATCGGTAGTACGCGTAGCGGACGCAATGCAGACGCAGTTCTGCGTTGGTTAATTCCTGTGGCTCAGTCTTGTGGAGCTTTCGAGGTCGAAACTCTCGATTTGCGCGATTGGCCGCTTCCCTTTTTCGAAGAGACGATGGCCACAGTGGGCGATTTCAACAATCCAACGTATTCTAGTCCGCTTGTTAAGCGATGGAATAATAAGATCAAGGAAGCCGATGCGTATGTCATGGTCACGCCTGAGTACAATCACGCCTTACCAGGCGTGCTCAAGAATGCCATCGACACCGTATTTTGTTCATTTGGTTTTCGTCATAAGCCCGTTGCTTTTGTGGCATATAGTATTGGAGTTGCCGCTGGCGTTCGAGCGGCCGAAAGCCTTAATCAGATCATGCTGGAGACGGAAGCAATCCCTGTGCGGACCCAGACACTCATTCCTTTCGTCACGAGTGCCTTCGATGCGGAGGGGAAAGCTAGCAACCCAGCGCTGGACATTGGTCTGACTATAATGTTGGATGACCTCGCCTGGTTGGCTAAAGCGTTGAAACTTGCTCGCGTGGGTGGGGAACTGCTGCCTGCGACTATCCGCAGTCGGATGGCCACAGCGAGGAAGTAGCTTTGAATTCCTCTGCTTGTGGCTAGTTTTTTGCTTATTCCGAATCAGCCCACGCCTTCCCCTCGGCGTTTGCTTCGAGAAGGCGAAGAGAGCGTGCTTACGGAGTTCTTTCGGAGCTTCTTCTAGCAAAATCTTAGTTCAAGGTTTCTAAGGTAAGGAACAGTTTTGCCTAAAAATGCAAATTTCAGATTTGAGTCCTAATCATAATATGGACAACTTGATTTTGATAGACGTCCGTTGCAAATAGCTGCCATCCTAGTTTTTCATACCAAAGATGTTGATTGGGAACGGTCGTGAAAAGAAACAGTGTTTGAAATCCTAAATGTTTTGCAAGCTTCTCAACCTCGACCACCAATAGTTTTCCTATGCGATTTTTTTGGAATTCTGGAGCAACAAGACGAGTCACTGGGAGTTTTCGGACAGCGGCTGCGATGATGGCNNCTTCATTGATGACTGTGCCTTTCGTAAGACATCTACCTTCCTTTCAATTACCCACAAGTTTGAGTCCCATCTCGTATCCTATTCTTATTTCTATCAATCGTTGAAATCCTCTCCATATAACGATATTTCCTGGAAAAGGATCATTTTTTCTTGCCAGGTAGCCCCCAACCTTGCAATTTTTACAATATAGTGGGACAATTTTTTAGCTTTTGACGCTGGGTCAACCTGATCGAGTATCTTTATTTCACTATCTAATAGTACTTGAGAGTGGAAAGTTTTTATC
>PLEQ01000050.1 GCA_003136475.1 Deltaproteobacteria bacterium | reverse complement strand
TGAATAACTATCAACAGCAGAAACCCCTCTCAACCGGACACCCCTAATTCATAATCTTTATTTATGTATATTTTTTAACTGCAGTTACTTTTGCAATTCGTTGTATGCAGTAATAATTTTTCGTTTGTATGATTGAGAACTATAATATTCTTGAATTGTTAATTTTGAATTGTTTGACAGAGTATACCACAACGAATTTTCTCCTATGATTTCGATCAGTATATTTAGTATTGATACTGCCATAGATTCTGGCTTCGATACCTGAACAGTCCGTATGCCGGCCCTCTTACAAATTGAGGCTGGGCCACCACTATCTGCGACGATCGGAACACACCCCGCAGCCATCGCTTCTATCATTGTCAAGCCCGCCGACTCACGTAAACTGGGTATTAGGAATACGTGAGCTCGCTTGAGCTCATTAAAATATTCTTCCCCCTGCAAACCATAGCTGAACTCCACCTCCGTCGATAGTCCTAACTTCGTTACTAGTTTTCTGAGATGTGAAAGTTCTGGACCATACCCTAGATATTTATAGCTAAATTTAAGCCCCCTTTTTTTTGCCATTGCCAGAGCAAGAAGTGCTATACTGACTCCCTTACGTCCCTCCAGATTTCCTCCTGCGATAATATTTAGCCTGCCTACTGTTGATGGACTTAGTTTAATTTCTTTATTTAGCTTCTGAAGTTGCTCGTCGCCAAGAAATGCCTGAGAGAGAACCCGAATTTCATTTTTTGGTGCTCCTATCTGCAAGATGAATTTTTTCGTTTCTTCATTACTTGCGAGAATTAACGTAGCGTCTCTGACTGCATGGCGAATTTTTCTCGATCTCATAGCGAACCAAGATGAAATCGCTCGTAATATCTCAAATGCCATTCCAATTGGACTTAGCAATCCGATGAGACTCCATGGAAATTTTTCTCCCCCTCCAATAGGGCCCCATATCCAAGGAATGCCAAGACCAGTCAAAGGAGACCCCATCCTCCATGTCGCGTAAGTGACATGATGGGCAAGGTCGAAACCTACTTCTTGATGGAGTTGCCGGGCCACGACTGAAGCCTGCTCGCACCAGTCGCGGTAGAGGATCCAGCTCTCAAACCTCGCTATCATTCGATTCGGATGCCACGTATGCAGTTTACCCACATAGTGAAAGGAGACATTTTTCCAAGTCGGATCGTCCTTCTGCACTTTCTCGATGGCCTCTCTTGATCCAACGTCGGTCATGATCCAGAGTTTATGATCTTCACGTAGAGTTGACACGGCCTGCCACCCGACGAAGGCTTCTGAGACCAAACTCGGATGGCAGGCAATGGCCGAAATAAGCACCCTCATCTTTTCATAAAATATGAATCCCAAATCGGTGATCGTGGCGAAAAATAAATTCTCTAGGGATTATATTTCTAAGCTGATTACATAATNNAAAACTATCAGACCGGTCTCATGCCAAGACGAAAATCATCTTTTGTTTTAAGGATTCCTGCCAAAATGTCTGCCAAATTTTTTCTTGACTCGCTCCATGAGACGGGTCGCCAAGCTATTTTCACTGAACCAGCACCATCATAAAATCTTCGGATATGCTCTGCGGTAACCGCCACATTATCTGTTATTGGACAGTAGCTGGCATTATCCGCGAATCCACGGTGTGCCCAGTCCTGATCACTCAACAATAAGGGGGTCTCACAAGCCGCCGCTTCGATGGCAGATTGACTGATTGTTTCCATGGAACTGATGAGTACGAAGCCTCTTGCACGACGGTAGATATCTGCCAAAGCCTCCTGATCTGATATATGCTGTACATGCTCGATATAATCACTCTTAGTTACAATAGAATTAAAACGTTCATAATATTCATCTGATTTTGCATACGCTTTTCCAACAATTTTGAGAGGCACCTTCGCGAGGTCACATGCTTTTGCAAGTTCCAGTATGCGTTTCCGTGGTGTAATTGTTCCTGTGCACACTAGATAATCTTCTCGCGTACGATACGCACTGTTTAAAAATGCATCATTGACACCGTATGGGAGCACACATGATTTTTCGTCTGGAACATCGAACATGTGTTTGGCCACGGAGAGATCCCACTCAGAAGGGAAAAAGTTCATGTCCATTACTTTAAAGACGTCCCAAGAAAAAATATCAGAAATGTATTGAGGTAAATATTTTCTCATAGTTCCTATAACTACTCTCTGGATACGGCGTTTCCAGAGGGGACGACTTACCAATCCAGTCATAACATGTTCGGCAACAACTCTATATCCAGCAGATTTTGCAAAATTTACTATATAGAGAGAAGGGCGACCAAAATTGAAAAGGATATCACCTTTCTGGTGTTCATCCCACCATCGTAAATATTCAACTTCTACTCCGGCTTCCAAGAGAACATCTCTGGTACGGTGAACAATATTGGTAACGCCACCATGAGCTAGAGCAAAAGGAACGGTGTGATTTAAAATTACTTTCATAACATTATTATGTTCTTTAGCTAAAAAATATTATATGTATCTTTTTGCGTGTATTCGTTGGACTAATATCAAATAAGATTTAAACAGGGCGATCATGTTATTTAACGCGATATTATTGAATAATATTCAAAAATTTTGTGAGAGCGCTTGGAGAGTGGTATTTTTCCCAAACACGAAAATATGCTTCCTTGACTTCTTTTACATTACAAACCTCAAGCTTGCACAATGTTTCATTTAGCAAACCCCTGTTTGTAACACAGAAAGGAAGACCTTCATCTTTAAAGAATCTTGGTATGGAGGCATATTCAGGACCGTAAACCAATATAGGTCTTCCGGAGGTGTAATACTCCAGAATTTTACAGGAGAATGAAGTCGATACCATTTGCCTTTCCACATGGTTAAAACTGTAAGGAAGAACACATGCTAGGGAACGAGAAAGATGGCTTGCCCTCTCCTCGTCGGACAACCTTAAATAATTAATCACATAATTACGATTTGGTAGACTGTTTAGAAATGGCTCGGGATCGCCATAACCGATGATTTCAAAATAGATGTGGTTTGTGTCATCACGATTATTATTAATTTCACAAATTGCTGCATAGAGATCACGGAGCGAGTCTACATAGAGGTGATTTAATGCACCTATAAATACAATATTATTGTTAGTTGTTTTAGGAAGATTTGTTTGCAATACAGCTGGAGGTGATTCTGTGGATGGAATTGGTAACCATTTTACATGCACACTATANNCACTATAAGTACCACTTAGGTAGTCTGCAAAACCCTGAGATATTGCAAAAACATTGGCACAATGATGGAGAACTCTGCTTAGCATTGACTTCACTAACTTCGGACTAATAGATCCACTTGGTGTCATGGAAAATGCCTCCATGTCATCAACCAGATAGATATCTACTGGTATTCGCGTCATCAGGATCATTCTCACAGTAAACAGAAACCAAGCATCAGCGCCGCAGAGAATAAATATACGTTCGATGCGATATCGACGCATAGACAAGTAAAAAAATGGCAGCCAAAGTCCGAATAGGATTTGATCAAGAAACGATGCTAAGCTAGGAAAATATCGTCTCAGCCCTAGATGACTCGCATCAGGATACAAAATTATCGGGGTGGGGGGACATGCTTTTGTAATCGACTCCTTGGTAAAGTAACGACGGAATTTTCTGGTTAGAATTAAGCCCAGTTTATCCCCAAGACTTTTAATAAATACTTTAGCGATTCCATGGTTCCCATGTGCATTATCTGCGAGAGGAGGCGCATCAGTAATAAAACAGATTTTACGATTCACAAACTTATGACTTAAAAACAAATATAAACAATTTGAATAATTATTGTTTTTTACGAAATTATTAAAATAGCATTAATTCAATCAAACTATTGATTCAATCCATTTTCATGAATAATGCATCAAAGCTAATTACTCGGGATGCAGAATCCAATCCGCAGTCTATGTTTGACTGATAAACGAATCCTAGATCACTAAGCATAGATACGATTTCTAAAAACGTGGTCTGGTTCTCGTACAATTTTTTGACGTTAACTTCCGTAATCACAGCATCGGCGCCAAATATCACCTCCCTAGCTCCACGTATAACTGAACTCTCGAAACCTTGTACATCCATTTTGATCAGTAGTGATTTCTCAAATGGTGTGCTGTATTCCCTCGACCAATTATCTAATGTTGCAACTGTGACGTCGATTTTTTCTTGGACAGCGGAAGAGGGGTATAATTGGGCATTCAATTTTGTGGAAGCAAGGATTGAAGATGATGGAGAATATTCGGTATGCTTATTCATTTGTACGCTACCTTCGATGTCTCCTAGTGCAATGTTTACCGCAATCCAGTTTTCTGCTTGTTGCGCTAGATTTTGCAAATGTTTAAAAACATCTGGCTGAGGTTCAAATGAAATTATTTTCGCCTTTGGGAAAATTGGTCTTATCCACTCTACAAACTGTCCGGTATTTGCTCCTATATCCAAGATCGTTTGTATATTCATCTGTCTCAGTCCAAAAAGATGATATTCAGGCAAGCGACGGTACTCTTTCACCACATAACCACTACTTCAGATTAACTTGTTAATATCTCTTTTAATATAGCTAGTGATTATTGACATAGTATTTTCCGTTAAAATTATTTGTTATTTTCAGAGTTTATAAACAAGTAGTTTTCTCCCCTCAATAATACTCATTCTATAATTAAATAATACTCCAGCAATGAGTGTGGAGATAGGAAGTCCAGCTACTCCTAATCGTGGCACTAATATCACCGTTATTATTAAACTTGTTAGGCTTGTGAATATTGTTGATTTGACGAAGGGATTTTTGCCCGAGCCGAGAACATAAAAAGCCCAAATCACGGTAGAGCCAAGTGCTATCAGATCCAAGGACATCACNNAAAGAAACCAGCGGAGGAAAGTAGCACTAGCAAACTTGTACGTAAAATTGTCCCCCGCATATTTTCTCTGGCAAAGGCTATATTTCCAGCTCCCAGCGCTTTTGTGAAGAAAGGTAGCTGGGGCATTGCTGTCTGCATGGCGAGTAGATTACAAGAAATAGCTATTTTCTGGGCCAGATAAAAGGGTGCCACTGAAGCAGGTCCAAGTAGAAAACCAAGTATGGGAGACTGTATGGTATAAACAAGGGATCCAAAGACATTCACCCCACCAACTGGGAGTGCGGCACGGGCAAGCTTTTTAAGACTTGAGGATGGTGGGTCGGTGTAGGGAAAATCATTCATCGGTTGCGCCATGAAGCGCTGCACAAAATTAATCGCTACGGAAAATAAAATGGCGCTCAAAGTGAAACTGAATCCCATTGCAGGAAGCCCCCATCCCATATAGGCCGCTAGGGCGGCCCCCGCACCCCCAGCAAGCTGATTGAGCCCACTCAGAAAGCGCGTCTGATAGACTGCACCTAGGCCATTTAGGAAAGCAGATTTACCACCTGTTGTTATGAGAATGACAGTTGCGGCGACCATTGCATACCAGCATTCCCTAACTCCAGGTGTACCTGACGGAACGAGATGGCCAAATCGGGAAATTATTTCGAAGGCAGCGATGCCTAGGAGAGCGGCAGCAAGTGCAAGCCATCGGTAAAGCCTCCGGGTTAGATGAAAAAGCTGTACGACTCCCGCCCAGCCATGCGAAAGGTGAATAAAATCATCGTTTGCTACTGTATCCAAGGTGGCCTCCATTGTGAATGCTGCCTGACGTGAAATGGCAAATCCAAAACCGAGATCGACGAGTCCGATCATTGAGACCAATCCCTGAAAGGAGAACCAGATCCCGGACTCATTGGCAGTCAGATAGCGTGTAACAACAGGAATGATCATCACGGCGACTAACATTCCACATCCTTGCTGAAACCAGCCGGCCAATGTGCCAGCACGTGCAGGGTGATTCTTAATCCATTGAAGAATATTTCTCACCGTCGAATTCTTAAAGGATAAGTCTGGGGAGCAATTGGAAAGACCAACTCATTACGAGCTATTAAACAAAGCATCGCCACTACAATACCGCATTCGAGACTCAAAAATTGTCCACCAATTATCGAACTTAACGTTGATACTATGATCATAACCAGAGCCATCAAGCTGAAGTCATTAATTGTGGGGTTATTATAAGCTCGTTTTCTGAGCGCATAGATTGATCTTAGCAAGACGAAAAGTGTAATGAAATATAGCAAAAAACCAACCGCCCCGTATGGCACTAGAAGATCCGTGACCAAGTTGTGTGTGGCTCCGCGACGCATTGAGACAAACTGTTCTCCATAGAATGGATCGCGCTTGATCTGCTCGTCATCAGTAACAGTGTAGGCATAGATGGATCGGCCGAACATTATCGTCCGATAGGATTGTTCCCAATCATCTAGGGACATGAGAAAAAGACCATAACGCCAGTCCGAGGAGCTATCGATGCTATCCTTGGCCTCCTGCATATCCATGAAGGGAAGTAATGCCAAAGAACGCTGCACTTCCAAGGGAACATAATTAGGATTGACTTGATATAATGTTCTTCCTAACAACGCAATTAAGAGTACAATGAAGGATAATAGTAAAATTAAATAACTTTTCCTCCGATTCATCAAATACAGTGCACAATAAATTAGGGGTGCAATCAATGTGGATCTACCTCCGCTCAGTGCGGCCCCAATAAATCCAAGAAAGATAAGCGATATGCCAGAAAGTCTAGCTTGCCACTCTTTGGCCAACTCGGATTTTGACACCAGTACAGCAACTCCGAACAGTAATGCGAATGGAACTATCACACGGAGTTGGAACATATTTTCGTAAAGATGAATCCCGGGAATATCCAACACATTAGAGGAGGCTTGATCCACTGAGGGGATATCCGTATTCTCGGAAATACCTATTCCTAGGACAAAAGTGCCATAAGCGCGGATAATAATATTAGTTAGTAATCCAAATATTAAAATAGAACCTAATAAGATATAGGGATTTTTTGTAATCTGAGAATATCTTGCCAAACCTATAGCAACCCAAGGGACGGTAAAACCAATCAGTGTCGCGACGATGGTCTTAGAAAGATTTGTCCACGCTATATTTTCCATATTATTTGGAAAAGTTATATTATATACAGAATGAATAATAAGATAAATAAACAAAACAAAAAAACATACTGTATAGAACTTGAAATTTTCTAACTCTTTAGGAATTCCAAAAAAACCCGGTCTCCAGAAATTGGCGACTGCAAAACAAGCTATAAAAGTGAGTGCCATTTCTGCCGGCCCTACTTTGAAATGTGTAGGTGCAATAATAAAACCAAACGCTGAAACAACCATCGTTAAGACTAGCCATTTTCTGCTAATTGCTAGGAGCAGACTTACAATAATAAAAAGTCCAATTTCTATGAGATCATTATTTTCTTCAGTACCGATCTTATTGCCTATGTAAAACGCCAGGATTGCCGCAAAAAGGATAAGACCGATGTAATATAGAATCCTTTTATCGACAGCACCGCTGATGGATGGATTATGCTTATTTCTCAAAGGAGTAAATGGTTCAATGAAAGGGATAGTCTAACAG
>PLEQ01000441.1 GCA_003136475.1 Deltaproteobacteria bacterium | reverse complement strand
ACTCTCCCCTGAAGGAGAGAGATTTCGCTCGCAATTTGTTCAACTCTTCGACGAACGTGAAGATGGCCATCGCACACGAAGGTCAGCATCACCGTCAGGGAGATTGTCTATGGGCCTATTTCACAGAGTGCATACGCATGGCATTCTGGGGTAATCCTGGCGTCCAACGCTGGCGCCGGATTTTAAACGAGTTACAGGAATTATCATGTGATGAGGCTCTGGTTGGCCACCAGATGTTTTCAGCACATGATTATGGCCGTTGTCTGTTCAAGGTTGCGCAGACAGCTTCCCAATATTCTGAGTCCTATCACCGAGAATTGGCATGCACGGTTGGGATGGCTTGGCGTTTTGGAAATCACCAAGGATCATTTATAGGTAGGAGAATTGTTATGTTATCGCAATATCATTTGTCCACAGCTGGGCACCCCCTCTTCGTCGTCGCGCTTGCTGCATCTGCTATTCTAGCACCGCTCTGCACAGCGTATGCCGCAAGGGGCGCTCTCTCGCAGGCGAACGGGCAAGAGATCGACACGTCCTCTCTCGACCCCAAAATTCAAAAGATTGCCGTCGCAGAAATCAAAGCTGCGGTTAAGCGCTATCATGCGAAGTCAGGTGCCGTTGCTGTCGCCGATGCCCAGACTGGGAAAATACTGGCCTTTGCCGAAGCCGGTTCCGTTGCGGGGCCTGCAAGCTGGAANNTTGTGCCTGGATCGGTCATCAAACCGTTTGTAGCCGCTGCGGCTATCGAAGCTGGGGTAGCATCGGAATCCCAAATTTATGACTGTCAGGAACCTTATAGTGTTAACGGCACGAAGTTTGTAAATCACGACGCCAGTATCACTAAGCTCACGTTGACCGAAGCCATGGCCCAGTCTGTGAATATCTGCATGATCAAAGTTGCGCAAGACCTCGGCTCGGTGCCGTTGCGTGAAAAACTTGCTAGCTTTGGTTTTGACACTCAGAGTTGGCGCTCGGATACCAGTGATGCTCTGCAACTGGCTCAGACGGCAGGCATGGGTAGCACCACTCCCATCTCTATTGAAAAATTGACCAAAGCCTATGCAATTCTAGCCAACAGGGGGCGTTTGTTTTCTACTGGTTCAGCCGTATCCGAGACAACCGCTGACTCCGTCACGCGGATGCTTGTTGAGACGGTTGAGCACGGAACCGGGCGACACGCTGCCATCTCGGGGAAAAGGGTTGCGGGAAAAACCGGAACCTTTGTCGATAACACTCAGGCCCTTGATCAGAACACCCAAGGCTCGCGTCTAGCACTTTTCGGCGGCTATGTACCGTCTCACACACCAGGGTTTGCGACCGTCGTTATCATTGAAAATGGTCAAAAACCCCNNCATGGCACAGGCGGCTCGCTCGCGGCTCCGGTCTTTCATGATCTCACGGCGAAGAGCTTGGCGCTTTTGAGTCCGTGAAGGGTTCTCGGTCAGACCTAGGTCGTTCATAAAAGTGGCTGGGAGGGCAAGGCCTAGGTCGAGCTTGGCTTAGAAAGTGAAAAGGCCCTTAGTACATATAGGCCAGAATCATTGCGATGATTTGCAGATTCAAAAAGTGGTAGATGATGTTGAATACAAAGAGCTTTCCTGAACGACATTCCCAAGCGACCGCATTTAAAAAGACCGGAACATAGAAGCCGAGCCACGTGAAAAATCCCGAACAGAATCCGTAAATGTACCAGACATCGTCGGCACCAATGTGCCAAACGGACGGACGCCAAATGTTCGTCGAAAAGACAAGTACATAAGTGGTCAGGAGGGTCCCGAAAATACCGAGCAGCATAGACCGGATCATCATTTTGGGGGAAGGCCTGACCTCTGCTGGTATTTTCATCAGCTTTATCCATAACTTTCCAAACAAAGGCCCATGCCAAAGCCATCCGAAGACAAAACTGCTGACAACAGCCAGCAGGACGGATAGACCATTCAAGTGAATTTCAGGATGCATAAAAGATTCTCCTTAAAAGTGATTCTTCCATTATAGTGCGATTTAGCAGAGAGAGGGAAACTGCGTCGACTCAGCTTCCTAAAGAAGAGGTTTCCAGTATGGTATTTCGCATAGCTCAAGTCTCAGACACGCACATTGCAGAAACGCCTATGTACGAGGGTGTGAACTCTCGCCAACGTTTTCTCGAAGTTCTCACAGCCCTAAGGACCCAAGCTCCCGATCTCGTCGTCTTGTCTGGGGACCTCGCAGCGCAAAATGGAGGAGTGGCGATCTACCGTTGGATGAAAGAACAGTTGGACGCGCTGAATCTACCTTATGTCGTGATGCCGGGTAATCACGACTGTGTCTCTGAGATGCGGACTGTTTTTGAGTGGCCAGCTACAATTCCCGCTGAAGGGGAGCTTTTTTTCAATGTCGAGTATGAGTTTGCCAACTTGTGCTTTCTCGATAGCTCGTCGTGTTGTGTTTCCGATCGACAGCTACGGTGGCTGCAGAAACAGAATGCCACTGCAACCAAACCCATCCGGCTTTTCGTGCACCACCCTCCTACACACTTGGGCTATTATGCAGCAGATCATAGATATAGTTTAGAGAATGTGGCTGCGTTTTTTCAGGCCGTACAAAAAATGGCAGCTATACGCACCATCCTGTGTGGACACTATCATATTGGTGAAGAGTTTGAGATTGGGGGGAAGCAAATTCTAGTCTGTCCGTCCACTATGCTTCAAGCGGATTTGACACGAGAGCCAGCCGTAAAAATTCCGGAACGGTATGGTTTTCGCTGGCTAGAGCTCGATGAGCAAGGCCATCTTGCCACGCAAGTGGCTTGGCTTGGGACGCACTTTGAATCCGTAATGAGCTTAGATCNNGATCCTATGTATTCGATAAAACTGCCAGCTGTTTTCTAATCGCTTCTAAGTCGCCAAAACGTTCATTTAAGAAAAGGATCCACAATTATGAGGCAATTCATGCAGACCCTTTTGATGAGTTTGATGCCCTGCTTTGGCTGTGCCCAGATCAGCGCTGCTAGCGTTTCGGACGCCAACACTGATCGGACAGAGCTTCGATTTGCGTCTGGGGCGACGCTCGCTCTTCCCGAAGCCTTCACGGCGATTCAGAAGGGCAACAGTTTTGAATTCAGCATCGGCAACGATCCGCTTGTCCTGCGACTCTTCGAATTTGAAATGGACTTGGAAGCAGCGTTAAAGGAGGCACACAACGCTATTGCACCGCAAGATCGACGAGAACCTTTTCAAAAAATGAATGTTCCTGAGAATGGGTGGGATGCCGTGCGTATTGAAAATTACGGACCCGATCAGGAGCAAAAATGGCTGCTATTGATGATCGGTAAAAAGAAAGGGAGCTTCAGCTGGGTTGCTGTTCTTCAAGGCACAGACGGCATCATTGAGAAACGCTCCTCCCAAGCGCTGTCCTTATTTGGCAATTTAAAAGTTCCCGGGCGCCAGACGCTCGATCTCAGCAGAGAAATACCGGGATCCATGCAAGCCAAAAAGCACGAGCTTGAACAGTTTATAGAATCTGCCATGGTGCAAGGACAAATTCCCGGTCTCAGCATCGCGATTGTCGAAGATGGCAAGCTTAGCTACGCTCGAGGCTTTGGTGTCGCAAAGCTCGAGGGTGCACCCGTCAATACCGAGACACGATTTATGGTGGGATCCACTTCAAAGTCTCTGACGACATTTTTGATTTCGAAACTGGCGGATGAAGGCGTCCTCACTTGGGATACGAAAGCTGTCGACTTAGATCCGAGCTTTCGTCTTAAAGATCCTCAATTGACCCAAGATTTAAAACTGCTGGATCTCGCTTGTGCCTGTACCGGCATTCCCCGACATGATCTCCCGATGCTCTTGAATCACACCGGCAAAAAAGCTACGGACCTCATCCGAGAACTTGTTGATCTCGAGCAGACGACGGCCGTGCGAGAGACTTTTCAATATAACAACCAGTTGGTAGCAGCGAGTGGCTTTCTCGCAGCGAAAGCGGCACGCCCTGATCTCGATGCGGATACTGCCTATCATACACTTATGGGTCAGTACGTATTTGGTCCTATGCACATGCACAGAACGACAAGCCGCTTCGATAAGGTTCTCTCGGAAGGGAATTTTGCGCAAGGCTACCGGAAGAATTTCCATGACACTTTGGAAGCTATAGACTTCCGTTTCGAACGCTTTGCCGAATTCATCAGCCCCAGTGGAGGTAAAGNNGCCCCAGTGGAGGTATCTGGTCGACGGCTAGCGACATGGCAAAGTATGCGATCACGGAACTCACCAAAGGACGTACGGCAGAAGGACAAAGAATCATCAGTGAAGCTGGCCTTATGCTACGTCGAGAACCGCAGGTCCGCATCAGTGAGAACTTGCACTATGGCTTAGGATGGATGCTTGGCAAGAACACCGGCCTCAATGTCGTTCAGCACGGGGGAGCCACATTTGGCTACAATTCAGAATTCGTCCTGTTCCCCGATGCCAAGAGAGCCATTATCATTCTATCGAACAGCGCCTATGGCAACCTCATCCATGGTCCCATTGTGAGTAGAATTCTGGAATTGTGGTACGAAAAAAACCTGCAGTCTGATGAGCTTTTGCAAGCCATGTTGAGCTCTATTTCAGAGACTACGGCGACAAGGAACGCTAAGATTTTCAATCTCACACCGGATGCTATGCAGGCTTATCTCGGAGACCACTTCAATGCCGAATTGGGCAAAGTAAGCATCACGCATGCCGAAGGAGCATCTTACTTTGTGAGTTTCGGAAACGATACTTTCGCTCTCACCGGCTATCGAGAGCCCTCTGGCAACGATCAACTCATGATCACAGAGTTGCCGCTTCTTGGACTTCTGATGGAACCGATATTTGATGGCAAGGTTTCTATCAAAATAACCCGAGGACAAGAACTTTACCAATTTCAGTCGCTGTCATCTTTTGCAAAAAATAGGGATGACGGAGAAAATGACTNNCCAGACGCGAAACAAGATTCTTGACAGAATAGCTTTTGTTGCTGAGAATTGACTTAGGATCTCTCCGAAAAACCAACCGTCATTTCGAAACGAGTGAGGGATCGCAGTTAAAGCGGACCTAGGGCCACACTAAGACTGCGATCCCTCGC
>PLEQ01000360.1 GCA_003136475.1 Deltaproteobacteria bacterium | reverse complement strand
GTTCTAAGCTTACATCACCATCGCAAGCGCCATGAATCACTAAGGTGGGTACCGCAATACTCTCCAAAGGATAGTCTTCTAACTTCGACATTTCTTGTTCATCGTTGACTAGACCATCTTTGCGAAGTGCCCAGGGAGCCGACACACTCGCTATTTGTTGAATAAACTGCACTCTATCAGAGTCCTTCATAATCGCTGCGACAGCTTTCTTCTTCTCAACTGAAGAATAGGTGCTTAATTCGTCCAACATCATCGTTGCGATGCTTTCTGTAGCATATGACGCTAAAAAATTAAACAACCACATACCAAAAGAGGATCGGAGAATTTTATCACTGAGAGAGTTGGAGGCTTTATAAGCATAAAGTTTTGTAACAGAAGACGTGAGAACAAGCGCACGGACTCTATTCGAGTGACGTATCGCCAACTGAAGAGCGGTTGGACCTCCTCCAGAAAGACACACGACGGCTACTGTATCGAGTTTGAGAAAATCTAACAAAGCCATCAAGGCATCAGCCTGTTCAGCTGGTGTTTTCCCCACAGCCAGAGGTGTTCGTCCATACCCAGGTCTAGAAACAGACAGTAAACAAAAATCGCCACTCTCGATGACTTCTTTGTTGGAAATCATGACTTGCTCATACCCACCGGGCGTCCCATGTATTCCTAAAACCACAGGGCCTTTGCCAGATAGAGAATATTCGATGGGTCCCTGCCGGGTATCGGCTATCTGACTGTGCTTGGCAAGTTCACTCGCTAGCCTTTTATTCCACCGCCACCAGAGATTTTGCTTATAGAATGCATTAAGGTCTAAGGACATCGGTGTATTTCCGTCTATTTTTCTAGTTCATCGGATCTTTAGAAACCCAAAGTTATAATCCTCCTTTGACGCTTTTGCAATATTTAGCGAGCTTCCTGCGATCAAGGTTTCTTTGAAATGGAATTTGGTGTTGCTGGAAATCTTTACTTGGCAAGTCTCTCTAGCCTGTAGTAGAAGGAAAACCTTATGGNNCCGCCAGTGACAGACTGGCCGACATTTATGATTTCGACAGAAATGTCTCTCAAGGACGCAAGCTCTATCTTCGAAAAAGCACCGCCTGGCTTAGTTATTAGTGTGGGTACGGAAAGAGCCTTTCAAGGCGTTGCGCTTTCTCCCAACGCAACTCACGCCCTGCTTATGGACTACGACACTAAGATCATTCAGTTCAACCGTATCAACATTGAGTTGTTGAAGGCGCCGACATTGTCTGAATACAGATTTTTGCGCTGGCTTGCTGACTACGAGGCCTGGCAAGAATTTATAAAGGAGAGCAAAGTTACCGAGATCACACTTAGTCGTGAGGACTTTGACTGGTGGCTTGCCAATGTTCGTAATATAAAAGCTGTTGGTAACATTCGAATGGAATACATCAATCGTTATGGCAGGGATGTCTATTATGAGAAATTTATCCATACCTACAATACAATTCTTGCTAAGCCCTTGGACAAGCACACCCGAGACTTTTTGCTAGCTAAGGGAACCTATCTCGATTGGCGCAAAGCGGATCTCTCTTTAAATGAGGACGACTGGCAGTGGTGGGAAACTTTCATCTTGAACTCCCAATTTTTCACGGCAACCGAAGCTAAAAACTGGTTAGAAGATAGTTCCGATGTCATTGACATTCTAACCTTTCGCAATTTAAAAAAAGGAAATTATCTCTTTGACGAAGGTCTCTATCAAAAACTGCACGAACTTGCTCTTAGCAAGCGTATCGCTGTGTGTCAGCTTGACATTCGCGACAAAGAGCACGTTGGCAAACTCCTTTCTGCTATCACAGCCTCAGGCGTGACACTCAGTCTTGTCGATTTGGATAACATCTACATGGCGGGCTATACCGGAACGGATAACGCCTATTACGACTTTGTAGCTGAGCTGCTGCCTCTTGGTACGGATGGTTCCATACTTCTAGCGATGGGATTTGGAGCGAAATTCGAATCTTACTTCGGCTTTAGCTTTGAAAACTTCCGGCATTGGCCAAAAGAGTTTCGCATCGAAAACTTAGTACAAGACAATCGCAAATCGCTTGATATGTTGAACGGACGTCTCTTTGTACGTCAAGAGCTTCCCCACTGGACTAAGATCGATGCCTCACCCGTAGGTCAGTATCACTCGTCAGCAATGACGAGTGCGGATTGAAACGGAAATACCAAACTCCATCTGCCACTTGACCGACCGCCGACAAAGCGCACGTCACTTTTATCTGTCATTCTTAATAAATTCTTAGCTTATGTATTTTAAATACAGCTCACGAATTGAGGCGCCTTCTATAGGTAATAAGCTTGGTTAATAAAACGACGGGAAGTCCATGAAAAGTAAAATTCGCTTTCACACGAAAATCGCTGCGGCAGTTTTTTTCCTAAACGCGTTTTCAACTGTACACGCCCAGCCAAAAGATCGTGCTTGGTTTGGCGTGGGGAATACCTATGCCTATAATCTTGTGAGCACGATCTGTGATGGCATAGTGATGCCATTTTTTCAAATTTTTGGACCCAAAGGCTTTAACGCAGAGCAAATTTGTCTAGACCCTGAGGGATACGGATACACCTGCTTCAAAAGCAAAAATCCAAAATGCAAATTCGAAGGCGATGGTCAGCCTTTGGGAGAGATCACCATGAATTTTAAAGATATCTCTCCGCCGTTCATCTACAATATCTCTGCAGTCGGTGAAATCACGCTTAGTGGTGAAGAGTTTAAGCTACCGGCTTGCGAGGACAAACACGCTAAAAACCAAACCTGCTATAAATTCGATAGCCTTAGCAGCAAGCAAGTTTTTGTAATGTTCTCCAACTCGCAGGAATAGCCCCATTAAGTGGTGGGGCTCTACAAAATTGAGGAAAGCTAGTCAATTTTCCAAAACACGGAGCCGAGTAAGATCAAGATTCATTACTAATATTANNAGATTCGTAAGAGTGGTTGGCAAAATGTTGTCATTACCTTCTAAGGGGTTGTCGCTTAATTGTAGTGCTTCGAGATTAATAAGCGCTGACAGGCCAATTATATCTCCCAAGGATCTTATAGAATTTGCTCCTAATTCAAGCCACTCAAGAGAGTTTAGTGCCTGAACATTCACTCCAGTCAACTGATTGTTATCTAAGCCTAGATCTGCGAGATGGGTCAACGCTGAAATTC
>PLEQ01000318.1 GCA_003136475.1 Deltaproteobacteria bacterium | reverse complement strand
AGCCGTGCTGAGATATTCTTTGCGGATAAAGCAGTGCTGATCGAGGGGGATACCGAGCGGATTTTGCTCCCGACCATCATGAAGAAGATCGACATTGAGGAAGCCGCAACGCATGAAACCGCTGGAACCAAAGATTTGCCCTTGATGTCACAGAACATATCGGTGGTAGAAGTTGGGGCATATTCCCATATTTTTGAACTATTCATAGATTTCCTTGGCTTAAAAACTCTTATCATCACGGATTTGGATGCCGTGGGTGCCGACGACAANNGCCGACGGGATCGAATATTCTAACGTGGCCATCAAGTATTTTCTGGGTGCGCCAACCCTTAATTTGTTGAAGGATTATACCCTAGAAGACAAGATTCGCGCCAAGGTCGGAGGCATCTGGGCAAAGCAACCGAACGGAAATCTTTGTATTGTTTATCAGATCAGCGAGAATGGCTATAGTGCCAGAAGCTTTGAAGACGCTTTCATACACTTAAATAGAACTTTTGTCTCAAATAACAAGGATAAATTCCGAGGCTTGAAAAATAGGGAATATTTTGATGTTCCGGGAAATGATGCATACTATCTTGCGAATAATTGTATTAACAAAAAAACTCATTTTGCGCTAGATTTGCTGTATTATAGTAATGCAAAATTAGACAATTGGATAATACCGTCTTATATAAGAGAATCTATATTATGGCTGAAACACGATTGAAATTAGAACCTGAAGTCCAGGAAATATTTCAGTGCATTGATGTTGGAAGGAATTTTCTTTTGAGCGGCGGCGCAGGCAGTGGAAAGACTTTTTCACTTGTACAAACAATTCGGCAGACTCTTTCGGAAAATCCGGCATCGAACATTGCCTGCATGACCTATACAAATGCTGCGGTTAGAGAGATTGTTCAACGTATTGGGCATAAGAACCTCAGCGTCTCCACCATCCACAACTTTTTATGGGACAATATAAAACACTTCCAGAATGAGCTTAAGGCAGCCTTGGTAAAGCTGGCCAATGACCCTGAAGTCACCGGAATAAAGCTACCTGACTTACCCGTTGTTCCCCAAAACTTTTTCGATAGTTGTGAAGGCGGAATCCAATACAAAGAATATCTCCTTCTGACAAAGGGCGTAATCTCGCACGATGAAGTATTGATTGTGGCCGACTATCTTTTTAAGACACACTCGAAGCTCTGTGACATTGTTAAAGACAAATTTAAGTATATATTTATCGACGAGTATCAAGACACTGACAAGGCTGTCGTCCGAATCCTTTTGGAGCATTTCCGGCAGAGTCAAAGACGGAATATTATCGGGTTTTTTGGAGATGCTATGCAATCAATTTACGATGGGATTGGGAATCTTAATGCTTACAAAGGTGAATCTCCTGATACCGTTAAAGAGATCAAGAAAAGTAAAAACCGAAGGAACCCAAAAGTCGTAATTGATTTGGCAAACAGGTTGCGCACTGATGGTATTGTGCAAATACCATCGATAGATCTAGGTGCTCCAAATATGTCAGCTGGTGGGTATGTAGAAAGTGGAACTATCAAGTTCATATATTCTTCCGATCCTGATGTTGTTCAAGTCCGCACTTATTTAACGACCACACTAGGCTGGGATTTTTCAAATGCAAAGGAGACAAAGGAGCTCAATTTAACACATAATCTCATCGCGGACAAGGCCGGTTCTAAAAACTTAATGGAAATCTATGATAAGGAACGGATATTGGAATTAAAGGGTAAAATCGTTAAGAAGATCAATGAGGATAATATACAAATCGCGGAAAACGCTACCTTCGGAGATGTAATTGATCAGGTGAATTTAACTGTAGGACCGAACACTGTTGTCGGCAAATTCATAGCTGAAAACCCTGAGCTACTTGCCAAGGCCAGAGCCTATCAGTTTTCTTCATTCAGAAAAATATACGTAGACAAAGACCAACTGGTAGATGACAAAAAGCAGGATGAGGATGACGAGAATAAACCGAAGTCTCAACGAGACAACCTTGTCAGGCATCTTTTTAAGATACAAAATAATATTCGGCTTTATCAAAACAAACTATTCAATGAGTTCATCAGAACCACAGATTTTAAAATATCGAGTGTCCAGGATAAAGTCAATTTAAGGGACAGTATTGATACTCTAACTAATGTTGGAGACAAGACTATTCGAGAAGTCATCACCCTTGCGCATGAGAAGGGTGTTTGCTTGATTGATGATAATTTATTAAGATTTCAGAGAGAGAAGGAATATCTATTCGACAGAATCACAGCAGTTCGCTTTTTAGAGTTCCAAAAATTATTTGACTATCTTGAAGGGCACACTCCATTTTCTACTCAACACAAAACCAAAGGTGATGAGTTCGACCATGTTTTCATAATCTTAGACAACGGAAATTGGAATCTTTACAATTTTGATAATCTCTTTTCCAATTCGGGTAATCCGAGAATTTTAATAAGAACGCAAAAAATATTCTACGTTTGTTGCACCCGGGCGAAAAAGGCTTTAGCTGTCTTTTTCCATGATCCTACTCCCGGTGTTATTTCAACGGCGAAAGAGTGGTTTGGTGTTGAAAACGTGATATCATTGCCACTGGCTTAGTAAACGCATAAAGGCAAGGTATTTGGTTCAATTCTGCAACAACGTCAGCCCTCCGGCCTTCGCTGCTTACGAAACTCGCCGATGGCAGGTGTTTGATTGTCAATGCAACCGCAGCCCGATCG
>PLEQ01000373.1 GCA_003136475.1 Deltaproteobacteria bacterium | reverse complement strand
GTCCTGGATCCTGCTCTTTTGAGGCCCGGTCGCTTCGATCGCAGGGTTCATGTACCAAGCCCGGATATTAAAGGACGCAAAAGTATTTTAGAAGTGCATAGCCGTAAGTCTCCGCTCTCCGATGATGTTGACCTCGCTATTATTGCCCAGGCAACCCCAGGCTTTACAGGAGCCGATCTCGAGAATCTCATAAATGAAGCAGCCTTGATCGCAGCCCGCGAGAACAGTGATCAAATCAACATGGCACATTGTGAAAAGGCTAAAGATAAAGTCATCATGGGCGCAGAACGCCAAAGTATGATCATGAGCGAGAAAGAGAAAATAAATACCGCTTATCATGAGGCAGGTCACGCTTTAGTGGGTCTCTTAAGCAAGGTCGGTGACCCCGTACATAAGGTAACGATCATTCCGCGCGGGAGAGCGCTCGGTGTAACCGTCACTTTGCCATCAGAAGACCGCTTTACAATGACTAAAGAATTTGCCGAAGCGATGATTCTCTATGCTATGGGCGGTCGTGCTGCAGAAGAGTTGATCTTCAACATCAAAACGACCGGAGCCAGCAACGATATCCACAAAGCCACAGAGATCGCCCGCAAAATGGTTTGCAACTGGGGGATGAGTGACAAGATTGGTCCGCTATCCATCGGCAAAAAAGAAGATGAGGAAATTTTTATCGGTCGCGGAATGAGCCCGTCGGATTCCTTCTCGCAAAAAATAGCTCAGACTGTCGACGAAGAGATCCATCGGCTGGTCACGGAAGGCTATCAAAAAGCTCTCGCGATCTTGTCAGAAAATAAAGCAAAGCTGGTAGCCCTGGCAGAAGCCTTGCTAGTCAAGGAAACGCTCAACTCTAGCGAAATGAACCGTGTGATTTCCGGTGAAAATATCGTGACGGAAGAAGAAGTCAAAGCATACAAAAAAAGAAGGGAAGTTGCTAAAAATTGGCAACTTACCGGGGCTGAACCTGCAGATTTAGAGAGCCCCATCGTTGGAAAGGAAATTCCGACGAGTTCTTGAAATACTCCCTGCTAAAAAACCGGAAAACCACTTCAGGGACTAGCCCGAGGGAATAGCCTCCGCAGAGGCAATTTCCTCCCCCGGCAAGAGCCCAAGGGTTTCCGTCGCGTATAATAAGAGCGGTCTTTTTGATGAATGAAATCTTTGAACAGTTTAGTTGGTGGTCTGTCTTAGATATCATCATCATTACGTTCCTCATTTATCAGATTCTTATCCTCATTCGTGGAACCCGCACGGCGCAAATGCTCACGGGCATTCTCATTGTAGTCTTAGGTTTCCAAGCTTCCTCACTCGTACCTTTGACAACCTTTAACTGGTTGATGAGTAAATTCTACTCATCAATCGTCCTAATTATTATAATCCTCTTCCAAGACGACATTCGAAATGCCTTGAGCCGTATGGGTAAGAAACCTATGCTTACCAATGCGGAAGCGATGACCTCCCACTATCTTTTGGATGAACTGACGCGCGCTGCCTTTTCTCTAGCTAGCAAAAAAATCGGTGCCTTGCTAGTGATTGAACGCAATATTATTCTTTCTCGCTATATCGACATCGGAATTGCTTTGGATGCCAAAATTTCGAAAGAGCTTCTTTTTGCAATTTTTGAACCGTACTCGCCGATTCATGATGGTGCGGTTATGATTCGGCAAGGCAGACTCGCAGCGGCAGGCTGCTTCTTGCCGCTCACACGCACAGAAAATCTGAAACAAGATATGGGAACACGCCATAGAGCAGCGATCGGAATTAGTCAGGAAACAGATGCACTCGTCATCTTAGTATCTGAAGAAAAAGGCAGTGTTTCGATCGTTCACGAAGGCAATGTACTTTTCATCCAGGAAAGCACCCAACTTCGCAAGCTACTTCGCAAGCATTTGATTGGCAACAGCTCCTACACTCGCACCCTCTTTGGCACGAATGGGAATGAAATAACTCCTAACCTTAAGCAAAGGGGCAAGGGGAAAGATAAGGGAGAATAGCTTGTCTCAGCTCTTTAGAATTATCTTTGATAACTTTACATACAAACTCATAGCTTTTCTGTTAGGCGTTATCTTTTGGTATATTGTCCAAAGCGAGCAGGTCCTCGAAGTCAATCGCAAAATCCGCGTGCAACTCATCGCTCCCGATGGCTTTGTAGTGAAGGGTGGCAATACCCAGTACAAAGATGCAACATTAAGAGGTCCACGGGCACTCCTCAATCATTTCTCAATGGAACCGATCCAAGCCCAAGTTAAACTCTATGCTGATAAGCCCCAAACAGTACGCGTACGCCTGGATAAGGAATATATCAAAGCCTGGAATGATCGTATCAAGATTACGATTTACGATGCCTATATCTCTGTTTTTCTAGATCGCAAAATGGAAAAAGAACTGCCGGTCAAGCCAAACCTAATCGGCTTGCCAAAAGACGGCTATCTTATTGAAAAAACCATAGTGATTCCTGAACAGGTCCTCGTGTCCGCAGCTGCCTCAGAACTGCAACGCATCGACGCTATCTCTAGCGAGCCCATCGATATCAAAGATATCTCTGAATCGAAAAGCTTCGACGCCATTCTTCTAACCGATCCAACACTGAAAGTTTCTGCCAAGAAAGTGCAGGTCAATGTCCTGGTAGGGGAAAAAAAGGTAAATAAATCCTTTGCGAACGTAATGATTGAAGTTGAGAGCACAAATTTTCCCTTAAAAATTAAGCCAACACGTGTTTCAGTTGTAATTCAAGGCAGTCCCAGTAAACTAAACTTAGTACGGGATGGTGACATTCGGGCCTTTTTGAATGTTAAGGACCTGCCGGTTGGTATTTTTGAACACAAAATACAGGTCAAAATCCCCCCTGATACCGTTTTGATTGAAACGAATCCAGAAAATGCCATCATTGAAATTTAGCGTAAAAAAAAGAACTTGTAGCTTCTGCCTTAATCTGGCTCTTTAGTAATAGAATAACCAACATATTGAGACAAATTGCTTATGAAGAAAATGAATTCAGGCAGCAGTTCTGCCCCTAAAAGCAACCGATTATTCGGCACAGACGGCGTCAGAGGGCGAGCCAATGTTTACCCCATTTCTCCCGAGTTGGTCCTTCGCCTAGGGCAGGCTGTCGGGCGCTACTTTAAAAACCATTACCCAAACCCTCGGATCTTAATCGGCAAAGATACGCGAAGAAGTGGTTATATGTTAGAGCAAGCTCTTTCTTCGGGAATCTGTAGTACCGGCGTTGATACCTATTTTGTGGGTCCATTACCAACGCCAGGCATTGCCTATTTGACGAGAGGGATGCGTGCCAATGCGGGTATCGTGATTTCTGCGTCTCATAATCCTTTCTATGATAACGGATTTAAAATTTTTGCAGCAGACGGTTACAAGCTCCCTGTAAGCGCCGAACAAGAAATTGAAGATCTCATTTTTTCTAACTCAGCGTCTGTTTTCCCAACCGGTTCAGAAATCGGCACCACCGCCCGCATCGAAGACAGTGTCGGGCAATATGCTGTTTTTCTAAAAGAGCAATTTCCGAAAAATCTCTCTCTCGAGGGACTTAAGCTTGTCATAGATTGCGCAAATGGCGCTGGTTACAGAGTCGCTCCGAAAGTTTTTGAAGAGCTCGGTGCTGAAATTGTCGTTATTGGAGTGTCGCCAGATGGCACAAATATTAATGAAGGTTACGGGGCCCTTCACCCTGAAAAACTTCAAGAATATGTAAAGCTCCACAAAGCAGACCTGGGAATCGCTCTCGATGGTGACGCTGATCGCGTGGTTCTAGTTGATGAAAATGGTGAGACGCTGGATGGCGATGAGCTACTGGCAATTTTTGCGAAGAATTATCTTGAGAAAAATCGTTTGCAGAACAGGGTTGTGGTCTCCACGATTATGTCCAACCTGGGCTTGGAAATCGCGCTGAAGAATATGGATGCGAGACTTGTTCGCACACAAGTTGGTGATCGCTATGTTGTTGAAGAGATGCGCAAAGGACGGTTCACTCTGGGTGGTGAGCAATCCGGTCATATTATATTCGGTGATATCTCTACAACCGGAGATGGTACTCTAGCAGCTCTTAAAATTCTCGAAATCATGGTTGAAAAGCAAAAACGCCTCAGTGAACTCAAAAGCATTCTACAAAAATTCCCCCAAGCCTTAAAGAATATCGATGTACCGGAAAGAATTCCCCTTGCTAACCTACCAGCCCTTTCCCAACACCTCCACTCGGTGCAAGAGCGCCTAGGTAGTGAGGGAAGAGTGCTCTTTCGCTTCTCAGGAACAGAATTAAAAGCACGTATCATGATCGAAGGTGGCAAAACCGAAAGTATTGATGGAATGGCAAATGAGTTGGCTGAAAAAGCCCTTCAAAGTTTTGAGCAGTACTACAGCATGCGTCTAGCCAATACTTGAAGAAAAATCCTGCTACTAGCGAAGATCTCCGCAGCGGACTCCACTTTTGCTATTCCTTTTCCGCAAATTNNTTGAGCCGTTTTGGACAAAACATCGCCATGAGGGATCTGTGCAAACACATCAACAACACCTTTGCTTTCAAGCCAAAGCCGACCTGGACCAGCTGGAGCTTATTAGCAACAAGATCGCAAAGGAACTTGCTACCGAAAAATTCTTTTGCCTGTGGCTTGTCGGGGATATTGGAGCTGGTAAAACCACTCTTGCTGGCTTAATTCTTAGGCATCTTGGGCTTGCGTCGGAAATTCCTGTGACCAGTCCAACTTTCACCTACCTTTCAGACTACAAAATCGGACCTAAGACTTATGCNNTAGACTTTTATCGAATTTCGGCGAAGAATCCGCCACTTTCTGACTTTTTGAACGATCTTGAATACGAAGGTATGCTTGTCGAGTGGCCAGAGAACTTGGGTGAGCAGACGCACGCCATCCAACCGACACATGTCTTAGAGATTGCGAAAAGCCCTGACCTTCTCTCGCGTTTTTACCAATTTTTCAAGGTAGCAGTAATGCCTTGACNNCGAGCTCATGATGGAATGGATTAGGTCGAATGAAACCCCACCGATCATTTTCACATGATGTCTGCCAGTTTTGGCTACTTGTACTGGCCCATGTTTGTGGGTACCTAGTGAGCCAACGGTATGGTGGTGACGGGTATAGTGGTAGTGGATCATCGCTGGACACACTTTTAAAGTCACACCTGCACTCAGCGCGTTGGGATTGTGGATAGCTTGCCTATTCATAGCCCAAATGACTCGCCAATTCTCGCTAGTTCCCAATTTTTCTTCTGCGATCTTGGCAAGCGTCTCGCCTTTTTGAACGTGAACCAACTCGATCTGTTTTTCTTCCATTTCGACATAGCCCGAGGCAAATGCCTTGGATTTTTCCTCGGTGACTGGAATATTGAGCATATCACCGGGATAAATCAAATTTGGATTTCGGATGCTGGGATTACTGTGGTGAATGAGTCGCCACTGGCCCATATGGCCGTAAACGCGTCCAGCAATCTCAGAAAGAGAGTCACCTTTGACGACTAGGTACTGAAAATTCCCCTCCGTAGTAGTCTCCGCACTGTGGCTAGGAGCTACTGGATCAGGCTTAGGCTCTGGCAATTTTTGTACAGGAGCTTCCTGGGGGGCTTGCACTGGCACCTGTGTTTTTGCAGGTTCCGGTAGCTGTTGAGGTTTTTCTTGAACTTCGGACACCTCTTCGGGCGCCTGTTCGGTTAGAGATGCTTCGGATACGGCTCCCGCTTCGTTGGAACCCTGGTCATCGTTGGTGTCGTTTGCAACCTCGGCTGCTGCATCCTGGCCTGGGGCAGCTTCAATTTTTTCCTCTTCCTTCTCGCCCCAGCAGGCACTCAGAAGGAATAAACTGGAGATTAATGTAAGTCGCAGAAACATAGGCTGAAACCTCTTCTCGAAAACCAAGAGGCTGTTCGGCACAAAACCCGCAAACTAAAGGCTATTTGCTTAAGGTACTGAATTATTTAATATCTTTCTGATTTCAGGGCTGTAAACGAGACTTAAAAACCTGCTGAGGCGAGAAAAAGTGGCGCACCCGGAAGGAGTCGAACCTCCGACCTNNGTCTTCCTTCCGGCAATTTTACATGCAAAATCCGCAAATTGGCGCTGGATTCCCGAAGCTTCCAACGGAGCCCGACTGGCTAGAAAAGAACCGGCTGGTTGTTCTGAAAAATCGCGCTAACAGCCGGCACATGCATGCGAAGTTCCTCGGCATAGACCTTACTATAAGGCCCGAAGAGCAGTAAGCGCTTAGGACGAACTTCAGGAAGGACAATGCTCTTAATTTCATCGAGATCTGCGTGCAAATTCAAGTAGAACCGATCATCGATATCACACGAAGAAAAANNCACCAGCATCGACGAAATCTTTCTGTACGAGATAGCTTGGTCGCTTCGAGCAAAGGCCCCGAGCCATTCGTAAAAAGCGGGATTGGGGAAGCAGCATCACCGATGCTTCTTCACGATTTTGCCTCATCAAGCTATAGCTACCTAAATTACTGCCAAAAGACTCGTAAACTTTATGCACTTTCGCGATAGATGCGTGGACGGATACAGGAATATTGCGTTGTGTAAAGAGAAAGGAAATTTCTTGAGCAATTCCCACCGGGGGACAAATCACCACCGGCCATCGGTTGTTTTGAATATCTTCTTCGACGCGTTGCACCAGGCGTTCGATTTCGTTCTTACGTTTAACCTTTAGTGAATTGTTTGCGGGATGTAGCGCATTTATAATCAGAAAATTCGCCGGCTTTAATTGCATCGATCGCAAGCTTGCGAAGCCCTTTGTTCGTAGCAAGGGCGCATAAAGGAGCGTGTTTCCCTCAGTTTCCACAAAGAGCGAAGCTCCCCCCAAAATACCACCGGAGGGAAGCAGTTCGATTTTTAACTTTCCAACTGAAAAAGATCTATTATATTGGCAAATTAGCGCTGTTGGTTTGCGATTGAAAACGCTCAAAATACGTTGGGTTTCTTCCGTTGTAATAATGCGCGCTGAAATATCGAGAAAAGGATTGAGTGCTGAGGAGAGAAAGGAAATATGTTCGCTTCGACACGAATCAAAACTTACAATGAAATCGTTAAGAAACAAGCCATCTTCAGTCGACGAGATTTTTATAACCTTTTTCATCAAACTGAAACTCAGACCGTGGGTGAAACATCAGGTGAAATAGATAGTGTGAAACACCGTTGTTTGCAATGCGTTTTATCTTTCTGGAAAGGTCCTCGCCTAAATTCGACAATAATGTTAGAAATTTGTAGATAGACTTATATAATTTCCTAAGAAATAAAGGGGTTCTCAATGAAAAAGGTAATTCGTGTCGCTGTCACCNNGGGGAAACTTTTGGAAAAGACTATAAGGTGCATCTTAATCTCCTGGAACTTCCACCAGTGATTAAAGCGGCAGAAGGAATTGCCATGGAAATCGAAGATTGCGCCTTTGATTCCGTTGCTGGAATCGATTGTTTTTCCGATCCTGAAAAAGCGTTCGACGGTGTGAATTGGGCGCTTATGGTGGGTGCACAACCCCGTGGCCCCGGCATGGAACGCAGCGACCTGATTCGGGAAAATGGCCCTATTTTTGTAGCACAAGGTAAAGCACTCAATCGAGCTGCGCAAAATGTCCGCGTCGTCGTCGTCGGTAATCCGTGTAATACGAATTGTCTCATTGCCCTGCACAATGCTCACGAAATTCCGGCACGCAACTTCACCGCGATGACAGCGCTCGACGAAAACCGTGCCAAAGCAGCCATCGCACAGAAAGCCAATGTTTCGGTTGGTGACATTCATCATTTGATGATCTGGGGCAACCATAGTAACACCATGTATCCAGACTATGAAAATGCCTTAATTGCAAAAGTTCCAGTTAGTGAGAAAATTAAAGACCAAGAGTGGCTGCAAAAAGACTTCATAAAAAAAGTTCAGCAACGGGGTGCCCAAGTGATTAGTGCGCGAGGGAAATCGTCGGCCGCTTCGGCAGGCTCAGCCTGTATAGACCACATCAAACGACTCAGCACACCTGGAACGGTATTCTCTTGCGCTGTTATGTCTGATGGTTCTCACTACGATATTCCCAAAGGAATTATTTTCTCAGTTCCCGTCCGCTCCAAACCAAACGCAGATTATGAGATTGAGCAAGGCATTGCACTTTCTGCATTTGCCAAGGAAAAGATACAGCTCTCGGCTCAGGAATTACTGAAGGAAAGAGAATTTATTAAAGACCTTCTCAACTAGGCAAGGCTTGACCACCGTAGCAAGCTTGCTATAATTTCATTAGTTTCAACATTACAAAGAGCGAAGCGACATGAATTTCCTATGGATGCTGGTTTTTTTCCTGAGCATCGCCTGTGTCCCATCGCTCGAAAACCTAAAAAAGTACCAGACAAGCCCGGTCGAGAATAGTCAGAATGCTACTCAACAAGAGGGTGTGACTATTCAACAGTTGAGTGACTCGCAGTATAAAATACCGGCAAATGCGCTGAATGTTTGGGATGCTCTCGTCGAAATTCTCATTCATAATTACAATTTTTCACTACTCAACAAAGAATTGGGCATCTTGACAACGGAATGGGATTCCTACTATGTCGGACAAGACATCTACCGCAATAAAGTCTCGATCCATCTCCGCAGCCTCTCCAATTATGAGTCGACGATAGCCTTTAGAAATAACGTGGAGGCCTTATATAAAACCAGCCCTACGACCTACCAACCGGTTTGGGTCCCCTCGGAGGACAAATCTGCAGAGATCAAACGCATACTCGGCAATCTCGCAAGCATGCTAAATTTAAAGTCGCCGCGGGTCACAAGTGAAGATTCTCGCCCCCCGGAAACAACACCGCGTCAAAAGCCCCTTTAAAGATTTCTTGACTTCGAACGCTTTGCTATTTAGCATCCGATCGCCTTCTTGGGCTAACTGGAGAGATGGCCGAGCGGTTGAAGGCGGCGGTCTTGAAAACC
>PLEQ01000165.1 GCA_003136475.1 Deltaproteobacteria bacterium | reverse complement strand
GTTGACAGGCCACTCGGGATGACAGGCAATGACATGGGGATCACATGCCGGCCGATCTCTTACTCCGTTTGGGATGACAACTGGATGACGGGCTGGAATCAGGTTTTACTTTTTCTTTTCCTTGGCGTCAACGGGCTCCGCGCCGGCAGGGGGACGGCCCTTGCGCTTCATTTCGGCACGCAGCTCGCGGATTTTTGAGAAAACACGCTGTTTTAAAGAAGGGTTTTGGTCGAGTACAATTTTCAGAACTTCCCAGGAGTCGAAGGCGTGGCGTTCGTGTCCTTTTTCGGTGTTCATACGTCCTTTCACGAAGCGTGCGGTCTCAAGCTTCGTTTGGTGAGCGGCGGTATTTCTTCTTTCTTAGAATACTACTTCTTAGCCCGAACATAAAACCGCCAAGGACGGGGATAGCCTTCGATAGTTTTTTGACGGTCGATCGGTGAGAGGAAGTCGCCGAGGCTTTTGATGGGTGCCCAGGGTGTAGACCGTTGTTCAAGCTCGGAAACTTGCGCCTGGTAGAAGCAGACCACATCTTGGAAACCGCTTCGTCTGACCCAGTTTAAGAGGCAAGAAAGGGAGGGTAAAAACCACATCCCGGAACTTCCGGCATAGGTATTTTTGGGTACGAGGGCGATCGAGTCATCATGCTGAACACCCTGGCAGTCGATGATGATCGTGCCGCCTGGTTGCAGCGCCTTACGCATTTTTTGCAAGAGGCCGACCGGGTCTGTGTGATGGTAGAGAATGCCCAGGCAGAAAATAACATCGAAGAAACTTGGAAACGCATCGATCGTTTCCACCCCCAGCGGTTCAAAATGAAGATTGGGAACCTGTGCGAAGCCTTGGAGCAAGTCAAAACACAGCCAGTGCTTGATGACTGGCTCAAAGCCTACAACCATAAGGGGTTTGTGCGCGGCCATGCGGAACATATAATAGCCGTTGTGACAGCCAATGTCGGCAATCGTCTTGCCGGCGAGATCAGGACAGTGGGGTAGAATCCGTCCCCATTTCCAATCGGCCTGCCACTCGGCGTCGATCGGCTCGCCAAAGATACGAAAGGGACCCTTCTTCCAGGGTCTAAAAACTTGCAAGCTGTCGAAGAGCCGCGTCTGCTCAAGAAGCGGCAGTTCGCCGGCTTTGCCGATCGTGACCTCGGCCTCTGAAAAATCAGTATGCGGTGTCGGAAAAAAGCGCAGACGTTCAATCGCTTGCCGAAAAACAGCATATTCAACACCGGCTTTTTCTTGCAATTTTTTTTCGCGAAGAGCGCGGAGCGGTTCCTTTGCCAGGTAGCTAGCTAAATTTTCAAGTGCTTCACTCATTTCACAGCCACGATCGACACAAAACAGTGCCACTTAAAGACCACTTCAATACTCTGAAAACCACAGTCTTTGAGCCAGGCGATCTGTTCATCGAGCGTGACGGGGACCAGGACATTTTCGAGCGACTCTTTCTTGCGGGCAATTTCGGTCTGACTGTAGCCGCGGCTGCGTTTATAGGCTTCGTAGATTGCGGTCGTAGCCTCTTGTATCTCAGGATCAGCTGCGCGAACTTTTTCACTGAGAAAGAGCATGCCGCCTTTTTTCAAGCCAGTGTAGAAACGCAGAAGCAGCTTTTTGCGTTCACGCACCGAGATAAATTGCAAAGTGTAGTTGCAGATAATCATTGCGGCATCGGTGTACTCGCACTGCAAAGCGTTCTCACACAGTAAAAGCACGGAGTCTTTCGCTCCGAGCCCCGACATCTTTGCTTTTGCTTTGGCCAGCATAGCTTCGGAATTATCGATCCCGATCAGGTGTAGCGGAAGATTTAGGTGCTCGGAAAGAAGGCGCAGCAGCGAGCCTGTGGAACAACCGACATCGACTATTTGGCTGTCGGCGGGGCAATAAATTTCGCAAAAGGTGAGCACCATCCGCGCGACTTCTTCATAGAAGGGGATCGATCGCTTCACCATATCGTCAAAAACTTCCGCCACAGCTGCCGTAAACGCAAAAGGTTTAGGATAAGAGCCTTCCGCAAAGAGTCTGTCAATTGTTTGGCTGGTTTTTAATGAGATCAGCGTCATCGCTCAATTTTCTTCTAAAAAGCTGCTAAGCTATCTAAAGACAAGATCTTAAATGTAAGTCCAAAAACTTAGCAGAAGTGTGGCGCCGATGAAACTCATTTTATTTCTTTGTGTTTCCGTACTTGTTTCCTGCCAAAGCCCTCGCAGGCAAGAAAAGGCCGGCAGCGGCAAGAAATTAGTGCCCATCTCCGTTAAAGCCCTACAACTTGATACGGCAGCAAACCCTGAAACACGCGTGACTGAAGTCTGTGTGAAAGTTGACAGCTGTGCCAGCGGCTTTAAGACACCGACAGCCATCTGTGCGGTACCCACTTTGCCGGGGCGCGAATTAAGCATTCCCGTTGGCGATAGCAGCTGCAAACTTAAACTCCTGTCGTTCGAATATAATTTCCCAGCTGAACACGGTTTTGCTGGAGGACCCCAGCGCGTGACTCTTTCGCCAGATCAGCGTGATCGCCTCGCAGACTCTGCGACCGGTGAGTCGATTCAAGTCGGTGCTCCGGATTCGCGATTTTCCTTTGCTATCGCTCCCGGCGAACTCTTACCGTATCCCATTCCGACATCAAGTGCCGTTGATGTCAGTTACAAAATTCAGACCACTCAAAGAGGAGCTGCGGTCGACGTTCATGTGAAAGATTTCTTAGGCGAAAAATATTCCCACTTTCTGGAAGTGTGTGAGGATTCCGTTGGTCACCATTCAAGTTCCGGTGAGAAGACGCTCATGCTCGAAATTAAGCGACGGACTTGGGGTGTCACCTGTCGGGATATAGCGAAGTCTCTCGAAAGAGCACCGAACCTTGTTCTTCATGACCGAGATCCTGGTCGTAAAGACATCGACCTCGAACTAATTGCTGAATTTGATAACCTTACAAGGTTCGACATCAGTGGTTTTAATGTCACCTTGTCGCCTACTGTGCCGAATATTGAAATTACGTTTGGTGGTAATACGAGTCTTCGCATCCCAGCCAATATAACATCGGCCTTGGACCTTACTATAAGCGGAGTTCTCGATAGTATCCATGTTCCCCCAACAGGACTCACTCATAGAAGAATTGCGCATCTCAGATTGGACCATGTAATAACCTCGGATGGTCAAAAGCCTATAACAGAGTTGTTGGGGATGCCTGATCCTCGCAATAAGCACTGGATGAACGATTTGGCTCTTGTAAATGTTGTTCATGAAAACTACGAAAATCTTGGTGATTTAGCTGAAGCTTTAAATAACGCTTCCCCCCGCGGCACTATTTCTAGACTGTATACGAATGTCTATGATCAGAATGTGATAGATGGTGTTACGGTTTACTATCCCAACTTCGAGTCGAACACTAGCGACCGGCCTCCGCCCGAGGGCCCGGCTGATGCCATATGTCTCCCTTTCATTACAAAAGATGCTTGCATGTACGCTCAGTGTGTTTGGGCTGAAAATTCGGTGGCTGGTGAGAAGTGTTCAAAGGCTCTGCTTGACCTCAACGGCCTCCCCCGAATCAGTAGGGGATTGAAGTACAAATGCGAATATATTACAGATGCTAGAAATTGTCTTAGGAGGCATCAGTGTTTTTGGGATAACGTTCAAAGGTCTTGCGATTATCGTAACTCTGGCTCCTCAGCGCCTTCGCAATCTTGTTGTGTTATCAAACTTAATTGGAAATGTGAGCGTGTTCTTGATTGCAAATGGCATCCGCATCTGCATCCGCCGGTGTGTGGTACTTGAGTTAGAAATAGCGCCCCTCTGATTTAGTTTCATCAGAGGAGGCGCTTTTTAATTCCTTCAGATCAGGGGGTAGTAAAACCAGAGGGGTTGAGTTTCAAAAGGAGATTATTTGCTATTACCGTTGTTAAAATAATAAGAATCTGTAAGAGGATGATGAATGGTTGCCACGCTTGGGTAAGACATAATAGTTACTTGTTCTACAACTCCGTTGTAAAAATCCTCGCCAAATTCGGATGCAATCTTGGTTAAGCGACTTATATAACTATCTCTGTCGAGTTCTACTAGTTCTTTGGCTTTGGCGACAACATCTTTATTTACGAGATCGATAACTTTAGCATATACTTGCTTTTTACTTTGTGAACTAGCGCGATAGAAATTATTATCAACATTTCCCCATGTTTTCTTA
>PLEQ01000469.1 GCA_003136475.1 Deltaproteobacteria bacterium | reverse complement strand
GCGCAAGAGTCACCGTGTTGCGTAAAGCCTGAGTATGAGACAGGTTTTCACGAAGAGGTATTTGATCAAGAATACCTAATTTTATTCTCACAACAGCCCGGCTAAATCAGCAAAACGTGGAAATGTTTCCTCTACAGAAGAAGAGCAATGTTCCTTATTACGCAAGTAGGTCAAAAGCAAAATTTGTTTCAAATTGTACTTAATTGAAGGGCATGGAATGTTGCCATCCAACCACTCTTTCGGACACGACCCGCCACACACTGGGAAAACAGGACAGGAATGACAAGGCGTTTGACCCTGCGTCACTCTTTCAAAAAAATCACCCAGCGGCTCTCGTAATTTTCTATCATAATCAACTTCGTCAGCAATATGGCCAAGCTTATAAATATTTTTTCCGTCTTTTTCATAACTTGGCACCAAGCTAACTTCTGTACAATTGAAAACTTGCCCAAAAGGATCAATGAGCTCTGCATCGGGATTGGTTGCCAGACAAAGGTCATATTTTCTTTGCGGAAGGAGTTTTATATCGTAACCAAGTTCGATAATTTCTAAAAACCATGTGATCTGATGATCTGCAAAAACTTCCTTTTCTTCCGCTAACTTTGCTGCGTCATTACCCCACCCATGAATTGGCGCTACATAGAACTTAAAGTGTTTCAAGAGGCCATCTTCTGATAATTGCCGAATCAGAGGTGAGACGCCTGCGATATTTCGTTTATCCACATTGCAACGAATGGTGAGTTTGGCTGGAAACTCTGGCAAGGCAGCGATGGCCTGAAGATTGGCATATATGGTTTGAAAGGTTTTTGTTTTGGCTTTAGTATGGCGTCNNGTCTTGCATCATGAAATTCTGCGATTCCATCCAAGGTTAGTTCAAAGCTTGTCACACCAAATTGGGTAGCGAGGACATTCGCCTGCTCTGCATCTAGTAGGAGTCCATTGGTGGTCATGTGGGCTGAGTAGACCACGCCTTTTTCAGCACACAAAACCTGCAGCTTTGAAGACAAGGACTTAATCACAGATAATGCCATCATCGGTTCGCCACCAAACCAACTGATTCTCAAGTCCTTTTTGTGCGGAGACGCGCTAAGCTTCCTGGCAATGCGTTGGAGTATCTTGTCTTCATCAAATGAACTAAATTTATGGCTTTGGTGTTTCTGGCCACAATAGCCGCAGCCAAACTGACAAGCTGCGGTTGGTTGAAGTGCATAATATAAAGAATCTGACGAGGCAACAAAGTCTCTATTTTCACGAATGACCGTTGCCAGTTCGTCTTCATCGAAGGGCACTAGTATTTTTGTTTTTTTCAAATCAAAAATTCGAACAGGACTGATTGGATCCAAAAATCCAGCTTGCAGAGCCAACCAAGTCTGTCTATCGATCACCCTTGTCTGTGCCGACCGGGTACTAAAAACAATCAACTTATCCAGTTCATCACTTTGATCGAAAAATTCACTTGTAACTAAATATTTAGAAATTTTTACGGGCGCTGACGCGATCATTTGCTAACACATCCTGAATTATGAGCTTGAGAAGATCCCTCAGTCGTACACGCGGAATTAGCCATCTTGCTCACGTCAAAAGGCGCATTATCCTCATCATCGTCCGTGGATCTGCGCTCGTCCCCCGCGGTGCAGGAAGCATTGCAATTGGAAACATGAGAATGTTCATTGGAGCCGCGAAAGTACTCACGTAATTGACGAAAAACAGACCTTTCCTCCCGGGCTTTCTCTCGGACTTCTCTAAATTCCTTCCGAGCCGGAGTATTCTTGTCTTGTTCTTCGCTTGTCTTCTCCTCTGTACAAGCAAAGCTCGACACAGAGACCAGAATTCCTGACCCCAAAAGAAGGGCTTTTAATTTTTCATTCATTGGCCATCCTAGCCTGAGAATTAAGACTCGAACCCGTCAGAAATTTATTTCTTGCAATTGGAATTGCAACTCGAATCACATCCGCCATTCCAACCATTGACCATAGACTTTTGATCTTCTTCTGTCAGTACGGAGTAATATTTTTTCTTATGCGCTTCATTTTGTTGATCGGACGCTAAACTCGTTTGTGCTACAACCGCAACACCTGATGCAAGAAGCAGCTGGACTAATTTTTCATTGATTGGCTTCATATCTTCTCCTAGAGAGATCCATTATGCAGTCGCGACCAATAGTAGGAATTTCATAAGAGGTCAAGAAAATACCAAATTTCATCGGACCTAGAATATCGCGAGTTATTTTTGAAAGCTTGCGGGCGGCTGAGTTCTTTGTTCGGTTTCTTCGCTCTGAATAGGACTCAGGTGGGATGATCAACCGAAAGCTCAATCGAGCCTTGGTATATAAGAAAATGAGTGAGTTCATGGCTCGTCACAAATAAAATCGGTTTTTTAACTCGCAATACGGATACGCTTGTGTAAAACGGAAGGATCCATACGCCTTTCAGATTCTTGGCTATCAGGCACATTCCATGTGTTCGCATATTCAATGGGAATTGCATGCAATTCCCTCAGAAACAAGGCAAAGTCTTCCACAATCAAAGAACGTTCGTCTTCACTCAGCTTAAAGGAACAAGCGGTACGGCCGCAGATTTTTTTCAGACCCAGAGGGGACGGCAGTCGGAGCCAAAGATCCGCAGAATTTGGGTAGGTCGCACGGTCGTTATTATATACGANNACATAAACCCGATGAACATCTTCGTCGTCGTCGATCGCATTCAGAAAGTCACTAACTTCTTTAGTCTGTTCCTCATTCAAGGCAACACGCGATTTTGCCATAAAACCGATCTCAGACTGCTTAAGCGTCCAACCGAATTGGACAAGGGCTTTCGAAACTTTATCGAGGTCGGTGGGATCGCAGTAGAACCATGCCCCACTATGACCGGGAGCGAGCACGTCGGCTTCGAGAGCTTCGACATTTTGCGCACCCGCTTCGATAGCAGCTTCTTCCGCATCAACGCCAGCTTTGGCGATACTTGCTTGTATGATGCCTAAGCGATCAAACATCCAGGTGACACTGCCGATGGATTCCAAGTGCCCCTTGCGGAAGAGCACGCGAATCTCCGCCGCGGTGCGATTTTTATTGTCAGTTAGGCATTCGACAATGACCGGCACGCGGTGCGGTGCAAAGCCCTCATAGAATACCGATTCGTATTGGGCTTCGCCGCTTAAAAGACCGGCCCCTTTCTTAATCGCACGTTCAATAGTATCGCGTGGGACAGAATGTTTCTTCGCGTCTTCAATGGCCGTTCGCAAANNGATCGCCAGCCTTGGTGGCGACGGTGATTTCCTTGACTAATTTACTGATCATGGCGCCGCGTTTGTTGGAATTCTCAATACGGCCAGCATGCTTCCATTGTGCACCCATACGGGCTTCCTCCTTTTAGACTCCGCCGCCGCCAAGCCTAGTCTTTAGAAACGGCGGACGAAAACTAGGATAATAGAAATCTTATGCCGAAGTATCCAGCAAGAAAATAAAATTACGCAGAGGCCTCAATTTCCGATAGGGACAGCGAGTGCTTCACCGAGTCGGTCGGAGGCGAGCTCATCCTCTCGACAAAAAGGTGGACTTGTGATTACACACAGGCGATTGCGTTCGGAAGCTGAGAGGATGCGATGATGGACGCCTTTTTTAATCACCAAGAGTTCATTGCTGCCCAGCTCAGAAATTCTAACAGTCCCATCTTGTGGATCGAAGCTTTCGACAGAAATTTGCCCGTCTAGAACAAAATAGATCTCATCGAAAGTGCGATGGTAATGCGCTTGCGTGGGTTGGATATCCAATGCCAGGGCAATTCCCAACGGTTTATAGTCGCTTTGCGTTAAGATTTCGCGAATTTCTCCACACATCGGCGAGTGAATCACCAGATGGTCTGCAAGATGTTTAATAAGCATTTGATTTCTCCCAATAAGCTTCATTCGTGCAGTTCTGTCTTCGCAAGGAAAGCGCACTCTTAATATTATCGATGGCAAAGTCAATTGGAATCGAGAAAATTCTTGCTTATCTTCTTATTTCTTCACAAAATCGCTTTTTTAGAAAATCTCGCATTGAGGAGAGNNAGGATGAAAGTAGACCTAGAAAAAATCGAATTTAAAAATGCCACGCTCGCGGATTTGCCAGAAATCGTTTTTCTTCTGGCTGATGACGAATTAGGGAAGACGCGCGAGTCACCCTCAAAAACCGTTGAGCCATCGTATGTTCAAGCCTTTGAGGAGATCGCTAAGGATCCCAACAATGAAATCATTGTCGGCAAACTCGCTGGCAAAATCATCGCAGTTATGCAAATCACCTATATTGCGAATTTGACCTTTCGTGGCTCGCGACGTGCGTTAATTGAAGGTGTGCGCGTATCCACACCGTTGCGCGCCAATGGTATTGGGCGTCGGCTTTTTGAAATTGCGTTCGCCAAAGCGAGAGCCAAAGGTTGTAAGATTGCTCAGCTGACCAGCAACAAGACGCGCAAAGGCGCCTTTCGCTTTTACGAAGTGCTGGGGCTCAAGGCCACACACGAGGGATTCAAATACGATCTTTAGCGACTTTCACCATTGCCAGACATAGTCATAATTTGCAAAAAGTTTAGCCAGCTGTGTTTCAGAAACAGGGTGTAGAAAATTCAAGAGCTCAGTTTTTTCTAAACCCAAATGCGCTGCATCTTCTTCGACATAGTAGATCTTAGCGCCTTTGTCGTTCAAACTTTTAAGATCACGAACGAGATCCGGTGGATTTTTTTGTTGCCACGTCCCAATCTTGAGACCTTGGCTATGCTGGTCTGGCATTCCGTAATTGACACAGCTGCCACGGAGGAGAAGGTTGGCATGAGCACCGTTCCCCCTCATAGCCTGAGTGAGCCAGACTACGGTGTCATCTTGTTCTTCCAAAGTTGCTCGATAGGATGTTGCCAGAATATTGAGAATAGTCTTTGCCATGGTTGACCTTTAACCGCGTGTAGGAATGACGACGACATTGTCTGAGCTTTCGGTAAAACGCACGAGGTCGGCTGGGCTGCCGGTTTTGACGCCCGGGATGTAGTCTAGAGCTCCGCGTTCGGCAGCGCACAAACCGCAGTTGATCCACTCAAAATGGGCGCCTTGTTTTTCGGTTTCTCTCTGGAGCGCTGCAATCCAGTCTTTGGTGAGGGGATGGGATTCTTCCTGTTCATTGTGCCCGTGAACGAGATTGGCATGCGCTTTTTGCTGAGCCAGAGCTAAGAAGACGGAGCCTTCATAGGCAAAAACTTGTAAGCTATGACCCTGCTCTGCAGCACAGCTCATCATCCGCATTGCGGTACTGATGCGAGACGTCTCGAACGGGGGATCCATAAGAACAAAAGTGAATGTCTTGCGCATACTCATGTACGTACTAGGTCCTATCTTAATGCCAAATTACTTTGTAGCCGTCACTCAAACAGGCGATGACCGCACCCATCTCTTTGACAGCAATGTCAGCGATGAGACGATTTTCCGANNGATTGCAAAAGCATCAACCCAGACCTCGACGCCGACCTTTGTGAGTGTCTCCAGCTGTGCAGAATAGGTGCAGCGGCGAGCTGGGAAAACCCCATTTTCTACAAGAAAGAGAATAACGGTGTTACCTTCGTCGATCAAATTTTTAGCGAGGCTTTGGGTGAAGGCCCAATCTTTGCATTCTAGGGGGTCGCGTGATTCAAAGAGCAGATATTTTTGCATGAGAAGCTCCCGGAATAGAAATTTCCTGTCGTATTCATATAGTGTTTTGCAATTTGCGTAAAGCAAAGTTCAGACACTTTTCTTCGGGCCTGGGTCGTTTGGCTCATCAGGAAGAGGGATAGCCCGAACCCTATCTCTAGTATTTTTTTAATCTTCACTGCTTTTCCTTAGCATTAAAAAAGTGGACGAAGTGTCTAAGGCAAATCTTGCATAAGAGTGCCCGTCTCGCGTGCCCAGTACGCATCACTCGCTAGGAGCTGGGTGCATACACTCGCACGATCCAACGGACTTCGATTCTGACTGAGCTTGAATTTAGCGGTGATACTCTCGATGAGTATTTCGAAGACGACGATGCCCTCCAACATGGCTGAGATCCGCTTGTCTTGGAAGTCAAGCTGCCACTGGGGATCGTGCTTCTTGATCAGCTTCTGCATGATGGCAATAGCGTCTGCGTCGGATTTCACCCTTTGCGCAAAACCNNTGATTCTTTATACCACCTGGGTGAAATATAAGCATGAGGGCCCTGGAAAAGCACCGTCACAGGACGGGATGTATCAAAGTTCCGCCACTGATCGTTGGCGCGTGCCATATGCGCGAGGAGCCTCCCGTGTTGGCCTCTGTCCTTCTCGAAGAGAAAGGGCAGGTGAGAGAACCCCATCTCTTTCGCATGATCTACAGTCATCAAAGTTGCAAAATCAAACCTTTCAAGGAAGGGATAGATCACTTCGATCTTGTCTTCTTTGAATTCCTGGGGGGTGTAGATCATCTGTGGACTCCAGAAAAATCGGCAAGAGAAGAAAGGTACTTCCTATCTCACGAGTGAGGCTTCCCCGAAAGGTGATGGGCGAAAATAGCAAGCGCGACCGGTTCCAGCAATCCTAAAAAAGTAGCCGTGAGGGATTGTCTGAGCGTCTGTTTTGTGTGCTCATCATTGTCGCCGAGCTAGCGATTCGTGTGGCGTCAGTTGAGTTTGACTTAAGACCATGTTAAGAATTCCGGCATGCTTTAATACGGAGTAAAGATGCGCGTCTTGATATCGACGATTCTTTTGTCTTTAGGAACTCAACTCGGTGCCTTGGGCAGCCCAGCTGTTAATTTTCTCACCTATGAAAGCGCCCAGCATCGAGCCGAGATGCTCGATCAGATTCATTATCGCCTGCACATGGACTTAAGGTCGAACAGTCAAGGCTATGAGGGTGAGCTTGTCGTACGTTTTCATTTGAAACACACTCACGATCTTTTTCTCGATTTCTCCGACCGCCGTGGGGCGCACATTCATAAACTCAGTATTAACGGCAGCGAGAGCTCCTATCTTTGGGAGGATGGCAAGATCTATTTGCCGGCAGAGAGGCTGCGACTCAACCTTGAAAATAACGTGAGCATTCAGTTTTGCAATAGTTTTTCCAACACGGGTAAAGGTCTCCACCGGTTTGAGGACCGTGAGGACAAAGGCGTTTATATTTACACGAATTTAGAACCCTACTATGCCAACGAAGTCTTTCCCGTCTTTGATCAACCCGATCTTAAGGCGAGCTACGAGCTCAGCGTTTCCGCACCGGCAAGTTGGAAAGTCATTGCTAACACTCGCGAAAGTGAAATTAAAAGCCTAGATTTTCGCACCAACCTTTGGCAATTTCCAGCAACGCAGAAGATCAGTTCCTATCTCTTTGCGCTTATTGCAGGACCTTTTACGGTCTGGGAATCCAGGACTTGGAGTGGCATTCCCTTGCGCATTTTTGCGCGTCAAACTTTAGCGCAATATATCGACGCCAAAGACTGGCTTGCGATGACTAGGTGGTCCTTTGCTTTTTTGGAGAAAAGCTTCGACTATCCCTACCCTTTTGAGAAGTATGATCAAATTCTGGTACCTGAATTTAGTGCGGGGGCTATGGAAAATGTGGGAGCTGTGACTTTCAGTGAGGACAGATTTGTTCACCGAGGTCTAGCGACACCGCTGCAGCGGTTCAAGATCCTAGAAGTTCTTGCGCATGAGATGGCACACATGTGGTTTGGGGATCTTGTGACTATGAAATGGTGGGACGATCTTTGGTTGAATGAGAGTTTTGCGACCTTCATGAGTTCTCTCACTGCCGAAGCGATACACAAGGATCTCGGCTTGTTGGATCCTTGGTTGTCATTCAATGCCGAAGCGAAATTTTATGCCTATCTCGAGGATGGTTATCAGAGCACTACACACCCTATCGTTGGCAGTGTTCGCAATACCGATGAGGCTCTCTCCAACTTTGATTCGATCACTTACCGTAAAGGCGCTTCGGTTTTGAAACAGCTTTATTTCTATGTAGGAAAACAAGCGTTCTACACCGGAGTGCGCAACTATTTTAAGAAGCATGCTTATGGCAATACAACTCGGCATGATTTTCTGGAGTCTTTATCCGAAGCTTCCGGCCTCGATCTGAAGAGCTGGGACGCGGAGTGGTTGCGCTCCAAGGGAACCAATCGCATTCGTGTGGAGATGACGAAGCGGGGCTCCCAAATCGAGAGTTTACAGATAAAGCAGAATCCTGATCCCATGGACAAGCTTTTGCGCACGCATCGGACAGATGTCGGTTTTTATAAATATAACGAACAGGGATCCCTCAACCTTTTTAAGACTATCCCGGTCACTTATCAAGGTGCCGTAACTGAGATAGAGGCGCCTGCCGGCTTGGAGTTTCCAGCGTTAGTTTTTCCAAACGTTTCGGATTATGATCTCGTTCATGTCAGCTTGGATCCAAACAGTCTTAGCACGGTCTACAAAAGTCTCTCACGGATCAGCAGCACGCTTTTACGACAGCAACTTTACACGACCTTGTGGTACATGATGCGCAACAGCGAGATTTCTGCGAAGCAATTTGTGAACTTGGTCCTCAAACACGCTGAGGATGAAAACGATATCACGGTCCTTGATAAGGTTCTCTTGAGTTTGCGCATAGCGCGTACTTATTTGCCCAAAGCCTCGCGTGGAACAGCTAATGCCTCTATTGCCAATTTTCTTTGGCTACGTTTGTTCCGAGCAAAGGCAGGCAGTGCGCTCCAGACCTTGCTTTTTGATCATTTCTTGCATTTTGCCACCCTCGAGCATGCTTCGCAGTTGCACGCCTGGTTGGCTGCGGAAAAGGCCCTAACGGGGATGGTGCTTGACCAAGATCGGCGATGGTGCATTTTGGTAGCCCTTGCTGCCCTGGGCTACCCGCAAGCTTTAGACCTGATTCGAGCAGAGAACTTACGGGACCAGAGTAACCGCGGTCTCGTCCAGTCGATGCTGGCTGAGGCGAGCCTTCCTTATCTGAGCGTTAAGAAAAAATGGTTTGAAGAGCTCAGTCGACCAGGCCATATGGTGGCAGCGGATGCCGCAATCGTCATGAACGGTTTCCAAAATGTGCTCACGGAAAACCTGACGGATTTTGTCGCAGAGGAGTATTTTTCTTCGATACTGAAGCAACTGGAAGCTAAGGAGTTTGACAGGAAAGTCGCGGCCTTTGCCACAGCTATGTACCCCATCGATTTCTCTGCAGCTTTTGAATATCAGGTCACGGCTTTTCTCGCACGGCACCCAGGCATACCAAGCCTTGTGCGCAAGGCTATGCTTAAGCGTGTCGAGGATTCTGAGAAGATTCGTGCCGCTCGGGTGAACTTTGGCGGAACTCAACCATTGTGATTGGCGTAAGGTCCTTTGACGAGTTCTAAGTTTGTAGGCCAAATTTGGTCCTTATTGAGCAAGGCTTGGTTCAGAAAGAGCGTTTTGAGGGACTGTCTTCTTTCCTCTATCATCCCTGAAAAGTTGGGAGAGTCGATCAGGTTGAACGCTTCATTCTTGTCTGCCGCCAAGTTATAGAGAAATTCTTTTCCCGAAGCGAGATGCTTAATGTATTTAAATGGATAGAGCACATTTCCCACGTAGATACCACCGTAAGGCTGAATGAGCGGGATGACATGTTGAGTGCTTTGTTTTTCAAACATTGAGATACCGGCAAAGTGATTGGGAACTTCCAGGTGGAGAAGATGAAGCAGAGTCGGTGCAATGTCCAACTGTGAATAGGCGATTTCCGTTTCTCGATGTGGGCTAACATGCCCATTCCAGATCAGTAAAAAAGGTGTGCGAAAGGACTCTTCGTAATAGCCGACCGCGTTGTCGTAGTTGCCGTGTTCCCCGACCGGAAAACTATGGTCACCGGTGATGATAATCAGGCTATCCTGGAGGTAAGGCCTGGCGCGCAGCTGCCCAATAAATTCTCTGAGATATTCGTCTGTCACCCGAATGGCATTCGCGTAGTGTTGGTTGGTTACGCGGGGAAAAGCATAAACATAACGTTGCCGCCGCGGTACCTGGTCGAACATCATGTGACTGCTGACTGTCAGGAGCGATGAGAAATATCTTTTTTGCCCAGGGTTTTGCCGTTCGACCCCATCCAAATATCTAAAGAATTTTTGGTAGAACTTGTCATCTTGCAAACCCCAGCCCCAGATAAACCTTCTGTCGCCGGCTTGGAGAAACTCGGTGTCCATCGCTTTGACGGTATCGAAACCATTGCGGGCCAAAAATGGTCCACCATTGTCGTAATTCCCGTTATTGTAATTATGAAAGTAGAGGGTTGTAAAACCTGCTGCCTTGAGTACGTCCGGTAAACAATGGAAGCGATGTCGGTAGTAGGCAATGAACGATTTTGCTGTCAAACTTTCCGGTATGCCGCAGTGGATCATAAATTGACCACGTGCCGTCTGAATGCTGGGTCCGTAAAATTTATCGACATAAAGTCCCTGCCCAATAAGAGAGTTGTAAAAGGGTGTATAAGTTATGCCTTCGGGGCTTTTCTTCTCGACAAAATTGGCGTTAAAAGATTCGATTTGTAGAAGAAAGACATGGGGCTGGCTGGTAATTTTTGGCAACTGCGCGACGGTATTTTTAACATAAGGAAATTCTTTTCCAATATTAATTTGGTGGATTTGCCATTCTAGGCGAGTCAGGTGACCCGCATCTTGCAAGAAATAAGCAACAGGGTCGACCAGCGGAAAAGAGTAGCAGAGAAGAAAATAAAGCAGACCGAGACCCAAGCTTATACGTTTGCCATAGAGTACCGTTCCGAAAGTCTGGCGTCTTGCAATAGCCTGCTCGATCGGAATCAAAAGAATTGCGCAGAAGAGAGCAAAGCCGAGGCGTCGCGGACCAGCTTCGCCAAAGAGCATTGCCAAAGCTTCCGGTGCAAAGATTTGAAAGAAATTTTCCTCGACCAGTGTAAAGCCCAAGAGGCTCTTGGTCTGCGCTTGAAAAATCCAGAAGAGCACATAGATGGCAACAGCACCGATATGCAGTCCGAAACGGAGCCGGGGGCTGCGGAAACTCAAAATTTCTAGAATCGTGAAAAAGATGAAAGTGCTAATAGAAGAGACGACAACAGTGAATACAGATAAGCCATAGGTCAGTTCCGAAGGCGCAGAATTCAAAAAATGCAAACCTAAGAGACTCTGGACCAGGGTCATGATAACGGCCAGGTATGAGATAGGGCTGGAGTTCCTTAGTGTGTCACTGTTTTCAGATTCTCGACTCTTAACACGCAAAACACGTATGAAACCAAACAATGAGAACCTCAGAGTGATGGTTGTAGCCCGATTAGACCTCAGATCTAGCAGATCAAAAGCTCACTTTTTTCTATTGATGAATTCTTGGAAACCAGGGAAATTTTAGCAGATGAAGCGCGCTGACTCAAATCTGAAATTCTGCTTGCTCGGCAATCAGGAATATTTAAGAGAATACAGAGGGGCTAAAAGGCGACCTCTCGACTACGCTGCGCTTCGCTCGAGGTGACGGTTTACGACGCTTGGGACGAAGTGTAAGCCTCGCCGGTCACCTCGTGAGAGAGAGGGTGGGACAGGTGACGGAGCGTTAGCCCTCCGTCACCCCGAGCGAAGCCGAGGGGTCGCCTCTTAGGCCTTCTGCAGACTCTCTCGAAAAAAGCTTCTATTGTTGTAAACATCATTTGGGACAAGTCCAAAAAGAAACCGTTTCAATCGCATTTATAGAGGAATATAACTCCAGTCAGAACTTCGGGTCTATCCCCACGCTGAAGCGCAGCGCAGGCGGTCAGGGGATCTCCTTTTTGCTTATTAGGTTTGAACATGCGACAGCTCTTGCTGTGGGTTTTGGGTTTAACAGCTTGCTATCATACCAATAGAGTTTCAGATGGGGTGGTTTTCATGAGTCCGCAAACAGTCCTCGATTTTTGGTTTCAGGAAGCTTCGCCACGGCAATGGTTTGTGAAAGATGAGACCTTTGACCGTATGATTTATGAGCGATTTTTTGAGACTTATAGGCAGGGAGCCGCCGGTCACTTCGATGAGTGGACCAAGACACCTGAAGGAGCCTTGGCGCTTGTGATCGTTCTCGATCAATTTTCCCGCAATCTCTTTCGAAACTCGGCCCAAGCTTTTGCGACCGATGCCAAAGCTTTGGGTATTGCAAAAGCCGCGATTCGAGTGGGCGCGGATCAGCACTTGCATTCCCCGGTGCAGAGGAAGTTTCTTTATATGCCTTTTATGCACGCTGAGAATTTGCAAGATCAGGATGCGGGCTTAGTCTTGTTCGAGCAACTCAAGGATACTCAGACTCTCGATTACGCAAGGCACCATCGTGCTATCATTGCGCGTTTCGGACGCTTCCCACATCGTAACAGCGATCTCAAGCGTCCCTCAAGCCCTGAGGAAATTGCATTTTTGAAGCAAGCAGACGCATTGCGTAAATAAAACGTTGACGCTGCCTAAAAAATCAATAATTTCTGAGCATTGGAAATTATTGACAAGGGCGTTGCATGAAAAATCGTATGGTACTTGGGTTTTTTCTCATTTGTTTCTCACCCATTTCACAAGCTCAAAACAGATTCGATGAGCTTATCCGTTTTGCGAATCAAACAGCGCTCCAGATGGAAGCATCCATCGATAGCGTCAGTGAAGAGATTGAGAAAAGCCGTCAGGCATTGGACCCTTTTCTCACGCAATGGAACGTAAGCAATGCCAATGCCCAAGACATGCTTGAACTGTTAAAAAGTATCGATCAGAGCTGGACGACTTCGAATGCGCTCATTGCAAAATTTAGCAATTGGAGTTTTTGGCTACCCGCTGGAGCTGCGCTAGGTGTGGGGATCTCGGTACCTATCGGGTTTTTTCTCATATGTATCTGTGCGCTACACCGTCATCATTTGAATGGCGCTCGCAGAGAATATGAACAAGCATTAGTGGTCAATTAATTCATAAGTGCGGAAAGACTTTTAAAAGTCCAATTGGAAAAACCCGTATAAGCTCAAGATGGGCCGGAACCAAAAGGCGGAACTAGCTATCAGAGATGAGGCCGCGCTTTCATGGGCCAAGGTGCACTGAAAGTTCGAGCAAGACTCTTCGAATGTTGTCGTGAGGCTTTGACACAGGTCGGTTTCTATTTCAGAAATATAAGCCGCTATGGGATCGCTCGCATTCAGGTAGCTCTCGTTAAGAATGAGCTTACCCGCTTGGATATCGCTAGCAATATGCGATAGCGTAAGGTTCGCACCTTCGTTAAACCCTTCTTCTTTACCTATGCAGGTGTAGATTTGTGGACACATGGGATTGCAATCCGCAACCGTGTTTGCGTCTAAGCTTACTGTGGTACTCACGAGGTAGCAGCCCAATAGTGCATGACTCAAGCGCATAAAGTTCCTATCCTGCAAATGGGTTTAGCGGTGTCTCCTTTTCCCTCACGGATCATGAGAAAACTATAAATTGTCCAAGCTCATAGCCTGAGCAGCGATCCAGCCCGTAGTCCAGGCGCCCTGAAAATTGAATCCGCCTGTGATGCCATCCAGATTCAGAATCTCACCGGCAAAGAAGAGACCGGGACAAATTTTGCTTTGCATGGTTTTGAAATCGACTTCTTTCAAGTCGATCCCCCCGCAAGTGACGAACTCTTCTTTGAAGATGCCCTTACCGGTCACCGCAATTTTAGTATGGCACAGGGTATGGGCGATCTCTCGCAAATCAGCCTTCGTGAGCTCTTGCCACGTTGTACTGGGTGAACGCTCAGCTAAAGCAAAGGCAAAGAACTGGGCCAGAAAACGTTTCGACAGTTCAAAGATAGCGGCATTGCTGAGGCTCTGCTGCGGATTGGCATCTTTCCAGGCGTTCAAGAAATCGAAAACGCTGTCCTGATCACGATCACCCAGCCAGTTGATGGTCAATTGGGCTTGGTACTGGGTCGCATGCAGCTCGCGTGCTGCGAACGCCGAGAGTTTTAACACTGCGGGGCCACTCAGCCCCCAATGAGTGATGAGGAGGGGGCCGCTTTGGTGCCAAGTTTTGTGACGCGTGCCGACCGGTATCGATAGGGTGAGGGAAGCCTTGGGAAAGGATGTGCCCATGAGATTGTTCAGCAAGAAATGTTGGCAGTTAAAGGTAAAAAGGGATGGCACGGGATCGACAATGGAGTGCCCCAAGGACTGTGCTAAGGTGTAGCCATTGGGCATGCTGCCTGTGGCTAGCAAGATTTTGTCAGCGTGCAGGAGAGTCCCATCTTGAAGATGGATGTGAAACTGGGCATCCTCGCGACGCATGCTCTGGACCTTAGCGCCTTTGCGGACATCGATCTTAAGTCTTTGCGTTTCTCCATGAAGACACTGGAGTATCGTTTCGCTACTGTCCGTTGTTGGAAAGACCCTGCCATCCGCTTCGTTTTTGAGGTCCACACCGCGTTTGTGAAACCAGGCGATAGTATCACGTGGCTGGAAGCGGTGGAAGGCGCCCAAGAGTTCTTTAGAACTNNGTTTCGCACCAGGTCTTTAGGTTCGAAACAGTAGTGGGTGACATTGCAACGCCCGCCGCCCGAGATTTTGATCTTCGTCATCGGTCGATGCGTGGCTTCGAGCAGTACATGCTCGGCATGAGGCATCTGTTCGGCGCTATTGATCGCAGTGAAGAAGCCTGCTGCGCCGCCTCCGATATATATATGAGTCACTTTGTTCTTTGGCATAGTTGGCTCGGTTAGGAAATTAGGAGCCGGGATTTTAGCAACAAAGCGAGAATCAAGCTAGCGGAAGAAGATCGGAACACGCCATGCAGCAGCGAAGGTGCGGCTAGGGAAAGTCGACCAGTAGATTTTGAGAATTACCATTGCTGACACGAATATGCAGCAGACCGACCCCGTGCATCGGTTCGATTTCAAGTTTTCCTTCGAAGCTTGGTTTAACTTGGAGACAGCGTGGATCCTGTGAGTCATCAATGATTTCAGCAATGGGCAAGATCACGATGACATCTTTGGGATTGCGATATTCACGAATCTCTTTGAGAATCATGCAGCCGCTGACAAATCTCGGGAACTGGCCTGTGATGGTGAGTTCCTGCTTGCCATTGGCTAGCTCTTTTACACTGGCCATGGTTACCGGTGCATATAAGAACTCATCCGGCGAAGATGTCTTGCTTTTCGTGATGGAAAGCGTTTGTGTGATATGGCTCCCCACAACGTCAACTTGCCAAGTTCCTTCGCTTAGGATGCCGACGCCGATTTTCAATAGGAATGGAGTGAGCACATCGAGGCAGTAAGTTTCTTCCTGCTGCGAATAGTCGTAGGCTTTTGCCCACACCATTATGTGCCGCTTATCTTTGTCGACAGTATAGCCCGTCGGGCCCACCCGAAAGCATGTATCCGTAAAATTACCTTGGAGAAGTATTTCAACATTGTCGTTGTCATCGAAGCCAAACGGTACGAAGGCTCGCTCGACGGGAGCAAAGATTTCCTTCGGCGGATTCGAAGCCAGAAGCGTAGCTGTCGTAAAACCCATACTTAAAGTGAGCATGCCCGCGATTACACAATTGCCAATAGAGTTTCTCATTGCCAGTTTCCTCTTCAATTATTTCTGATGCCCATTAATTTCTACGATACTAAGCAGGAATTTTTGGCCTTTGCAACGTTCAAAAGAGTGCCAAGTTTCGAGAGCTGTGTGAGAGCCCGCGCGACCTGAAATAACCCGTTGCTTTTTTTGATTAAAGTACATTATAGTGCAGCTTTTGAAAGCGCAACCCACCAATATTGAGGTGATATTTGGAATTGTCAAGGTTCTGGTGGCAAGCCGCAGACATCGGTTTCAATGTTTTCCATTCTGCTTTTATCTTTTTTGTTCTGTTAGGGTGGATTTTTAAAAAAACGCGCAAAGCACACGGCCTCGCCTTGTTTTTGGTACTCCTGTCGTGGCTTGGTTTGGGCTATTGGTTCGGTTGGGGTTATTGCTTTATCACCGATTGGCATTGGGAAATTAAAAAACATCTTGGCGAGCTGAATGTCCCTGCAAGCTTCATTAGCTATATGTTTCAAAAATCGGTCGGTCTTACCTTTAGTGATCACTTCATTAATGTTTTTTCTGTGACACTTCTCGGCATCAGCGTGTTTATGTCCATCGTTTTGAATGTGCGAGATGCCTGGAAAAAGAGAGTACCAAATGGCTTCGGTGTTTCTTGTCGGGATTTCTAGCTCGAGGTTCTTGTGCGGTTTCAGATATTCTATTGTGTACTCTGTGCACTTAGCTGCGAACGCATTCATGCCAGCTCTGGCAAGACCTAGTTTCCGCTCACTCGCTTTGACATCAAAACTTAAAAAAAACAGACATAACCAAACCGCTCAAACATACATCGCTAAATCTACCTATGATGTTCGG
>PLEQ01000449.1 GCA_003136475.1 Deltaproteobacteria bacterium | reverse complement strand
GCGCAGGGTGCCGCCAATTACATGAATTTCGATAACAATCGTTTCTACTTTGGGGCTTTTGCTCACACCCAATTCGGAGCCGTCGTCATTTCGGAAATTGCCGAATCGATCATTCTAGAACCGTCCGCAATGATTCGCCGCGAGGTCTACTACTTAACGGGCATTATTTTGTCGTTATCCTTTATCGTTATCTTTCTTTTCTCTCTAACACTGACCCGTCCAATCGTAATCCTGTCACGCATTGCCACAGCCATTGGCAAAGGCAACTTCGATATACCGGTTGTCAAACTTGTAAATTCCACCGACGAAGTCGGCAGCCTCGCTTTTTCAGTCGAAACGATGCTTGGAGGACTCAAAGAAAGGGATAAGGCTAAGAATATCCTCAATAAGTTCCACGGCTCATCGGTAGCGCAAGACCTCTTGGCTTCGAAAACCATTGAACGCATCGGCAGGCGCCGAGACATTGCCATTCTCTTCTGTGATATTCGAGGTTTCACTGCCATGAGTGAGCGCATGGAGCCTGAAGAAGTTGTTCTCCTCCTGAATGACTATTTTAATGCCATGGTTAAAGTGATTACAAAAAATAACGGTGTTATTGATAAATTCATCGGTGACGCCATCATGGCCATCTGGGGAGCTCCTCACTCAAACGGGACCGAACACTATGACGCTGTGATCAGCGCTTTGGAGATGCGCCACACTTTAGTCGAATTTAACAAACGACGTCTCGAGGCTAAGAAACCCATAATCAAGTTCGGCATTGGCCTTCATAGCGGACCCTGTGTTTCGGGAATCATAGGCTCTGAAGAACGCCTTGAGTATTCGGTGATCGGCGACACCGTCAATGTTTGTTCACGAATTGAAAGCATGACCAAAGTTTTCGGGGTCGATATCTTAGTAACGGCAGCTCTCAAGGAGAAAGTAGCGAGCAAGTTTATGTTTGAAGAGCTCCGATCCGTTGCTGTCAAAGGCAAGAAGGATCCTATATCGGTCTACACTATCAAAGGTTTCTATGACAAAGCGGGAAAACCAGTGGTGATCGAATCGCCCTATGCTAACTATAGAGTTGAAATCTAATCGGGATCACTACACTAGTGCAGGGTATATTTTAAAAACAAGCCCAGCTGGTGATTATGAACTGTGTTTAGAAATCGCGTCTGCGTATCGTCAGTATATTTATACACTAAATAGTTATAGCGATAGAATAATCCACTAGAAAGATAGTCATTCCAATCTCTCTCAGACCAAATACCAGCGCCATATTGTTCATACTGTGAAATATTAAAAGGTGCCGAACTCAGCAGAAAATCACCGGACAGATAGGTGTAGAGTTGAATAGTATCAATGCGGAATTTTGGTCCCCCTTCAATACCAAGGCTGGTCGTGTTTACGGATGTGCCCGCGAGGCCTGAGCTCGTGAGTTCAAACCCGCTCAGTTGCTCACTGGCCAGACTCGCACGCACCGACATTCCATAATGACCAATCAAGAAATCATAGATCGGTCCGCCAGCAAAACGCGAGTAACGGAGATTCAAATAAACATCCTGACCACTCAGTTCATTGGGAAAGGAAATTTGCCGATTGCCGCGTTCGTAGCTTAGATAGAAACCATAGTCTTTGTAGTAAGCTGTGCCTGAAACCAGAAATGTGTTGAAAATAAAATTATCAAGTTTAGCATTTAAATCGTCGCTGCTGGTTGTATAGTGACGATAAATTAGAACATAAGCCCCTAACAATTCAATGCGTCGGTCAAAAGTCTTGTTTCGACTATAGACAAAAATATAAGTCGCCGGCTGACTTGTCGTGCGGTAGGGAGCTTTGGCAGCAACAGAAATACGATAGGTGCCAAGCGATAAATTGCGAGTGATCGTGTATTTCGTATCTTTCTTATCTTTTGCGGAGAGAACGGTTTTCCATTTCTTCTCACCCGTTTTGGGATCTGGGGTTTCACGTTCGAGAGTGTAGTCAAAAGTTTTGGCAAACTTCGGTTTCGTCCAGGTTATGTCATAGCCCTTTTGTTGAATACGTGGTGGCGCAAGCTTTCCGATAATATCAAAGGTCGCATCTTCGTGTGCCGAAATTCCCGGCTCACAACCCGTTTTCATAGACGTTAGGTGCCATATGTAGCGTGCAGCCACCGGTAAATTGAGAGTTATAACAGTTGTCAAAATTTCCTTGGTAAAAAGCCGCTTATTTTTTTCATCAAAGACTTCAAATTTATAATGAACACCAGCGCCTAAAGACTGCCATTTAAAAGAAACCTGAACCAGCTTGTCCTTTTCTAATTTTGCAAGAATCTTCTTGCCGTTTTCCGGGATGATGCGTTTAGCCTCTTTTAGAGGAACATCTACCGATTTTGCAAGACTCCAACTCCCCGCAATGTTTTTTTGATCGTAGCTACGCGCTTTGAATACATAACGACCGCAATCGAATTCATGGACAAGGGTATTCACTTTGGTCTGAAAGGTTTGCGCTACGCCTTTACGATCCTTGAACTCCACTTCATAACCCACCGCGCCCCGCACGCCATCCCACCCAATTTCAATGTTACTTTTGGGTATTTCCTCTGGCACATAGTTAGTGCTGGTTGGATCATTGTTCCCAGTGCCTGCGCTGTAAGCTACAAACGGCAAAATAGATGCCAACAGAGCGAATTTCCCAACGAAATTCTTCATGAAATGCGCCTTCTATAAAGAGATCGACCCATGCC
>PLEQ01000300.1:24070-28610 GCA_003136475.1 Deltaproteobacteria bacterium | reverse complement strand
GCGAAAAACATAATGGTAAAGGCTATGCCACAAAATCTCTAACAGCAATTATTCCTTACGCATTTAAAGATTTAAACCTTCATCGAATTGAGGCTTTTACCGCAACAACAAACACTGCGAGTCACAAACTCCTAGAACGTATAGGGTTTCAACGCGAAGGAAGGCTTAGGGAAGTTTTTTGGGATGGTGAAAAATTTATTGACGACTATGTCTATTCCTTACTGAATTGCTAGGCACGATTTTTCTTGAAGTCAGCAAAAGATAAAGAAGGTTAAGCTCTAGAATGAGCCCAGACTTCCTTTCCTTAGCCACTGCCGGAATTCACTAAACAGCCATCTTTCAGAAACTGCCAAATCTCTTGCATGTCCTTAGGGAGTTCACATTCGACTGTGAATGTTTTCTTATTAGCGGGATGCACAAACGATATAGCTGCAGCGTGGAGGCAGAGTCGATCAAACAGGCAGGCTCTTCGCACGTTTTCGCTAAAGCCTTTGTCGTAATATTCAAGATAGATTTTTTCATCTGGAAAATATTTCTTGTCTCCTACCAGCGGAAAACCTGACCAGGCAGAATGAACCCGAATTTGATNNTTGATGGGTTCTGCCAGTTTTTGGAAAAACTTCTAAGAAACTAAATCCTCTGGCATACTCTCGCACTTTAAAATGGGTTTGCGAAGGCAAACCATCGGGCTCAACCCAGTACTTGATTCGAAAACTGGTATTTTTTGTTTGACGGATTGGCTGATCGACGCTCCATTCGGGAGTTTTAACTTCACCAAGAGCAAACGCCAGATATTTTTTACTAATCTTGCGTCGATAAAAAGAACCTGAGAGTTCAGTTCTTAGCTTGCTTTTATCGGAGCAAAGGACAATTCCGCTCGTCTCACGATCCAGGCGATGGGTGGGAGCCCATTGAGTGCCCAGAAGGTCTTTAAGAACTTCGCAAAAAGTATTCTTACGGTAGGCACCACCTTCGTGCATCGGAAGATTCGAAGGTTTGTGAATGGCAACGATCCCTTCATTTTCCCAAAGTACTGAGAGATTTTTATTTACGGGTGGCTCTGAGCTCACGGGACGAAAATAGCAAACTTCATCGCCGCTATCTAAACGGGAGGATGCTTTGACTGCGCGTCGGTTGACAAGCACTTTACCGTTCCGAATCACTTCCTGCCAGTTTGTACGGGATCGAAAAAGGAAATTCTTCGCAAGATAATAATCTAAACGGCAACCTGTATAATCTGCACCAATAGCTTGTCCGAGGCGTCGATATTCTTTGAACTCATCAGAGTTGCCGGTTTCAAGCTCATACATAAGCGAGTTCCTCGCAAAGCTGCAGGCGCTCATATTCAGCAATCTGTTCGAGAGTCTGGGTGAGCAAGGTGTCTCCTTCTTGACTTATTTGAGCAAGAACTTCGGGAAGATTTGGGTCCTCCGTCACGATCATGGCAATGAGAGCGTTGCGTCGGAGCCCTGAGCGTTTCGCTCGCGTCATAGGTGTTCCACCAAAGCTCCGTTCATAATAAGTCTGATCCATCAGTGCCACCTCGCTAAGCGGAGGAAATTCGGCAAGCTTGACAGCAAGGTTCTTAGCAAGGGGTACGCCTCTATTGAAGGGACAAACGAGTTGGCAGATATCACAGCCAAAGACATAGGTTTTTAAGTGTGCCCAATATTTAACCGGAATAGGGCCACGATGCTCGATGGTGTAGTAAGCCAGACATTTCGTAGCATCAAGACTATAGGGTGTTAAAGCTCCTGTTGGGCAGAAAACCTGACAACGACGGCAGGTACCACAGGACTTGCTTTCGGGATGGGTTGCCACTGAGGAGAGAGTTTCGAGGTCCCATGTCAGAAAAATTTCAGCAAGCAGGAGGTAGGAACCCCACTCAGGATGAATGAACATTGTGTTCTTGCCCAAGAAACCACTCAGTGTGCGCTCAGCCAAGGCACGTTCAAGCAAGGGTGCGGAGTCCACGAGAACCCGACCACTATGCCCGTGTGGTGCGAGTTTTAACAGGCTCGCCAGGACGCGTTGGCCCTTGATTTTAAGCACTTTGTGATAGTCTTGGAGCCTCGCGTATTGCGCGATGCGGGGCTGCTGCGTATGTGAATGCAGACGATCCCCTTGTTTATAAGGGAGTGCAAAAACGACTGCGCTCTTGCCGCCTGGAACTATAAGCTGAGGATTTCGCCTTAGCTCAGCGTGATTTTCCAAGTAAGACATCTCGCCGTGTTTTTTATCCGCCAGCCATTGCTGGAACTCAGCGTAACGCGCTTCCTCGCATAAGTTTAGGAACCCAAGATAGACCAGGCCTTCTTGTTCTACGAGTGAGCGAATTGTTTCAGGGTCTAGCATATTGGTTCTTAGTTAAAAAGCAGGAGGGCCGCCGACCGGCAGAGTTTAAAGCTTCTTGGCGAGATCGCGCAAGATCTAACGCATGGAAGCACGCCTTCATTCAAAGATTCCCGCAAGTGTTGAAAGAATCTTTTTGTACTTCGCTGAAAAGAACTTTCCGGAATTTTCTTTCCCTTTTTTTTCCGGTAGTGTAACGGCTTAAGTTCATCTTCAGTGCCGATGTAGCTCAGTTGGTAGAGCAACGCTTTCGTAAAGCGTGGGTCNNGGCGCTTTCGTAAAGCGTAGGTCGGCGGTTCAACTCCGCCCATCGGCTCCAAATTTCACCCCAAATCATCAAAAAAATATCTGAGTGCAGGAGCTTACAATCTTGCCAACACTCAGCTTTGGAGCATCCCTCTTCATACCCCCAGATAGATATCTGCAATTTCCTGGCTAACACACCATGCCTATTGCTTTTTCCTGCCAATGGATCCGCTTGGTTTCAACCGAAAACAGCTTAAAGGATTCATTGAGAGGTAAATTTATGACCGGGCAAAATTTTGTCAAAAAAAGGTCTATCCTAGATGCTCTTAAAGACAAACTGGCAAGACTGAAGGGCGAGGTATACGTGAACCATACCTGCAACTGTTGCGGAGCGCATTACCTTAGCTGGCGGATTTCTGAAATTGACGCCATAGATGAGATGGGCATTTGGTACACCTGTAAAAAGACCCTGAAAGAAGCTGAAGAAATGTGTGGCAGTACCCTGCTTTTCTTATCCAAGGAGCAACGGGCAAAATTGAACTCGCGCAAAAGAGCGAGCTAATAAAGCAGCCNNAATTCGAAATCAACCGAATTGCCTAACCAGATTTCCTGAGCGGCTCGCGCTTGTTCAATCAGCATCGGCAAGCCGTCCTGGCAGGGCAAATTTCTTTTGCGGGCGGCATAGTACAGACGAGAGGGGGTGCGGTAGACGAGGTCGACGAAGACGCCTGGAAACTTAGCAAAGGCTCCCACGAAATTTGCTAAGTCATCCCCACAGACCGGTGCCGAACTTGCCTGAATCACGAGAGTATCCATGCCGGCACTATCTAAGAGCTGTGCCAAGACTGCTGGTGACCATTCGTGAAAACTCAGCGTGTGCCCAAACCCCTGAAGGCTCTGATCGCGTATTTGACTCCGCCGCAGAATGGCAATCTCGACCGNNACAATAGAAGCGACGGTAAAACACCGCCTGCACCTAAAATAATAAGGCGTTTGAATTGCGAATTTTTGCAGCCCAAGCGCGCCAGCGCACGCGTGAATCCAATGCCATCCGTCGAAATCGCATCCCAGCCTAAAGCTCCTTCGGAGCGCAGAAGGGTGTTCACCGAACCAAGCGACTCTTTCTTTAAAAGAGCAGCAGTCAAAGCCTTATAAGGAGTTGTCAGATTCAAACCCAGGAAGCCTTCGTTCCAAGCTTTGCTCAGAAAAGGCGAAAGTTCGTGAGCTGCGAGATTGATTAAAGAATGNNAGTGAATAGTTGATATTGTGCCCGAGAAGGCCAAGCTTGATCATTCAGAGCTTCTCCATTATCTATTTAACGAAGTGACTAAACACCTTAAACTTGGATCAAACTAAATACAGACGAGAGCTGTAGCAGTAAAGAGGCAAAGTAGTTTGGACGATTCTGCACACAAATTCTCATTTTTCCCCTATTCCCCAACACACGCGCACTGTGTGACCACCATCGGTAATTTTGATGGCTGTCACCTAGGGCACCAAGCACTGATTCGCAACAATCAGGAGCTGGGCAAACGACTGGCATGTCCGAACATCGTTCTCACCTTTGATCCTCACCCGCAGCAATATTTTCAGCCGGAGACCGCCCCTGGGGAACTTCTAACACCCGAACGCAAAACCCGAGCCCTAAGGGAACTCGGTGTGAGTGCCCACTACGTTCTAAAATTCAATGCCGAGCTTAGTCACACCGAGTGTCAGACCTTTTACAATGCGTTTCTACGGGAGACTCTCAAAACAAGGGCTCTCACTGTCGGAGACGATTTTCGCTTCGGGCATCTGCGTAAAGGCGATGCGCGTTGGCTTGCCGAACGCGGACGCCTGGATGGCATCCAAGTCGACATCATCCCTCCCGTTAGCTTTGACCAGCAAGCGGTAAGTAGCACTCGCATCCGTAAAGTCCTTACCGAGACCGGTGATCTAAGCC
>PLEQ01000300.1:0-24036 GCA_003136475.1 Deltaproteobacteria bacterium | reverse complement strand
TCCAGATCATTCCGCTCGACGGCGTCTATTGTGGATACGTATGGATTGAACATCTCTCTCTGCAAGCTCAGGCGCCTATTATTAAAGTCGAGACCGATAAGCTTTTGCCAGCTGTGTTCAGCATCGGCATGCGTCCAACCTTTCAACCGGAGGAACCGAGACTTTGTATCGAGGCGCATGTTCTCGAAGCGTTGCCGCCTGGTAGAGAGTTCTATAAGATCAAATCTGCATTTTACTTTGAAAAACGCCTGCGTGGTATGATTGCGTTCAAAAACAGCGAAGAGTTGAAACAGCAAATGGCCAAAGATGTAAAAATTGCGAAGACCTCATTATGTTTATGAGAAAAATTCCCATTTTGATGTTCCACAATATTTCTTCCCCACCCCGGGGTAAACGCCTGACCTCTCTCTATACACACCCTGCAAGTTTTCATCGTCAAATGTCGACGCTTTCACACCTGGGCTACAAAGGCCTATCGCTGCAAGAACTCCAACCGTATCTGCGTGGCGAAAAATCCGAAAAGGTATTCGGAATCACGTTCGATGATGGTTACCTAGATAATTATTGCAACGCACTCCCCGTACTTAAAAAATTTGCATTTTCGGCGACCTGCTACCTCGTATCCGGCTTTATCGGGAAACAAAACGACTGGACGCGAAATCAGAATGTTCAAGAATGTGACCTGATGGACACCATTCATGTTCGCAAATGGCTTCAAGAAGGTATGGCTATTGGCTCGCACTCTCACACCCATGCCCACTTGTGCCAGATTCCAGCAGAGCGTTTAGAAAATGAAATCTTCCATTCGAAAATCTTGCTTGAAAACACCTTTCAAATCCCTATTGAAGATTTTTGCTTTCCCTATGGTGAATTCAGTCCGCAAACCCTGGCTCTTCTAAAAAAAGCCAACTACAAAACCGGTGTCACAACGCAACGCGGGAGAGCTTCGCAAACCGATGATATTTTTGCACTACCCCGTGTTCATATGACCAAAAGAACAAATCTGGCCTTGCTCTTGATGAAGGTTTTGACACCTTACGAGGATCATCGCAGAAGGGTAAGCGGGTTGTGAATATTATTCATATCTCCACCAAGAGCACCTGGGGCGGTGGAGAAAAACAGGTCTGGTACCTCTTAAATGAGCTCCACAAGAAGGGAATCACACAAACCCTCGTGTGCGCAAAAGATTCCGCACTGGCGGATAAATGTCGAACAGCCGGGTTTAGCATTGTTGATNNCCCTAAAGGCCCCTTGTTCACTGTCACTTGGGGCTTAGGTTTAGCCAAGATCACACAAGCTTTTGCTAAAACCATTCTTCATATCCATGACGGGCAGGCACATAATGTCGCTCTCGTGCATACACTATTTTCAGCTGTTAAAAACCCACTGGTTGTTCATCGACGCATCATTAAAAAGAACATCAGCATCTATCAGCGATGGAAATTCAATCATCATGCGATTAAGAAAATCATCTGCATTTCATCTGCGGTACGAGAAAATTTATTACATGCCCTTTACGACCCAGCAAAAATTGTACTTATTCCGAGCGGAATCGATACGACTCAGAACGCAATAAACACTCTCTCGAAAGAAGCTGTAAAAAATCGCTTCGGAATTCCCAAAGACTCGCGACTGATCGTCAACATCGGAAGCCTCGTTCCGCAAAAACATCAAATGACGTTCTTGGCAGCAGCAAAGATTTTTCTAAATAAAAACGCGGAGCAGTCTGAAGCTGTAAGATTTGCTATTGTCGGCGAAGGCCCCTTACGTGTCGATTTGGAAAAATTCATCAGTCATCATAGTCTGACAAAACACTGTCTATTGCTCGGCTTTTCAAATGCTGTTCCCGATATTCTTGCAGCTTCGGATATACTGGTCAGCACTTCAGTGGATGAGGCCTTCGGCAATGTGATTATGGAAGCCTTCCAGGCAGGAACTCCTGTTATTGCTACGCGATCAGGAGGCGTCCAGGATCTGATCGAACATAAAATCACCGGACTACTGGTGGAACCTTTAGCGGCAGAAGCTTTTGCTGAAAATTGCAGCTTTCTGCTCAAGCACCCTGAAACAGCGAATACTCTACGAAGAAACGCCTTTGAGAAACTTAGCAAATTTAGTATCGTTAGTATTGCAGATGAAATTTATAAAGTTTATCTTTCGATTTTTGAAAATTCGGAAAGGTGAAGACCTTGACTTCATCACTCATTATTATCCCAACCTATAACGAAGCCACCAATCTTCCTACGCTCCTGCCTGAGATATGGCGAGCAGCACCTGCAGCGCATGTTCTCATAGTTGACGACAAAAGCCCTGATGGAACAGCCCAAGTTATTAAAAAGCTACAGAAAGAGCACGCTAAGTCCCTCTTTCTCCTCGAACGTTCGGGAAAGAATGGACTCGGTACAGCGTACCTTGCTGGTTTCCGGTGGGCACTCGAACGTAATTATACGAACGTTATTCAAATGGACGCAGATTTTTCTCACGATCCTAAGATCCTGCCTCTTATGATCAGGAGCCTGGCGCAGAATCCGGTCGTTATTGGGAGTCGGTATACTAGCGGAGGTGGAACGACCAATTGGAGTCTGATCCGCAAGATGATTAGCAAAGTTGGATCATGGTATGCCCGAACCCTACTCAACGTTAAAATCCACGATTTTACGGGTGGTTTCAATGGTTGGCGAGACGAAGTGCTGCGAAAGATCGACCTGAGTTCGATCAAAAGCCAAGGTTATACGTTNNAATCCCGATTATCTTTAATGAACGGCGCTCAGGCCAGTCCAAAATGTCTTTCAAAATCATATTGGAAGCGATTCTTGCCGTCTGGCGCTTAAGGTGGGAAAAAAGACTTAATGAACAGGCCTGAGAGTCTGCCCCGCGGACGTTTGATCGAGGAAGAAAATGCTGGAACTTCTTTTATACGCGGATGAATAGATGATACGAAAGTTATTCTTACTCGCATTGGCGTTAATAACTCCCGCATAAACTGTCGTATCTGCCAGCTGCAGACTGCTGAGTGTGCAAGGGTCGCTTGCGACTGTCCATTCCTGAGAGATCGTGTTCACCACCGGCAGAAGCAGTTGCTGCTCAGACGAAGCTCCGTTTTCAGAGAGAGCGGCCAACAGCAGCGCGCCACCGGATACTGTTGGAAGATCAGCCCCACTCGAATCCTTACATTTGTACTCCCACTGAGAGACGTAGGTCCCCAGCTCATTCAGAGTACTGAAGGACAGGGATTTTATATCCGATCCATAACGTGTCCAGGTTTCATCTTGCCACTGATTTCCACTCACATCGGCTGAGGCTATAATCGATTCGACCAAAGTTTTGACATGGTAAGGAACATCTCCAGAAAGCGCTGCGGCATTGCCTTTCGCAACGACATAGTCCCCTTGCTCCGAAACATCTTCCACAAAATAGGCCCTTTTTAAGCTACGGGACATCAAAGGTTCACTATCGGAATAGATTTTCTGCGTTGGTGAAGTTCCCCAAGAACTGCGCGAGTAATTGAAAGTGTTGTCGGTAAAAGCGAGTTGAGAGAAAGCCACACGGGTTTGGTCCGGATACTGCGGCATGGTGAAAGTAATGAGAGAATACTGTGGTGATGAGCTTTGATCTTGCAGAAAGAAGGCAGTTTGCTCTGCGGTATCGGTTATTTTTACCGGCGAAGGATTCCCCGTTTGAGCGAGCGAAACGGAGTGAGCCCCCTCGAGAGTCGTAGTTGTATACGCAAAAAACTGGGAGTCACTACTAAATACCACTGCGGAAAATTTACCCGTGGTTTGGGCTATGAGCTGGGGATTTTGGCCTGTTGCAAAACTTACCCAGTACAGTTTGCTGATCGCTGCTGGGGTATAGCCTCCATAATCAACTCGCAAAATCACAGAGTTAGCATCGGGTGAAAGCCAGGCCATGGACTCAGCCAAGCGCTGTCCCCCCACGATGACCCCGGTTGGCATAAGCACTGAAGTAGGTGCCTCTTTTCCGATATCTGAGTTGACTTTGTAAATGCGTTCGATGCCATCCCGTGTCGAAACAAACACCGCACGGGTTCCGTCAGCACTTAAAGAGGGATAGCCATCAAAACTGTTATATCCATAGAAGACCTGATTCTCACCGCGCCTCGGAACCGGCGTCGAACTGTTCGGTTTAGAACCGCCAGAGCAAGCTCCGCAGAATAATACCAGGCAAATCAGCCGAATCAAATTTGCCAAACGCGCTTGTGTTTTTTGCGACTTCAATTTGCCCCCACCCAAAAACGACTCAAATAAAGAAAAAATTGGCTTTACCAGCAGAGTCTAATCTACCCCACGCGGCTTCCTTGTCCATTAAATAATAGCCTGAAAAGACTGGGTTGCTTTGGCAAAGCCTCGCTCTTTCGCTAAAATACCAGTCTTTAAGACACCGACTCTAGTCTCTTCCAAATTATCCTTAGAAAGTCATTTGCGGAAATGGTATCAAATTCGAGATCCTGTTGTATCTTCACTCTTGTCTGGCAGCGCAAAACTACGCGCCAACATAAAAATCGCCAAGTTAGATGTGTTGACTGAGAAGCCGCGACGAAAAGCCGTGATTAACGAAAAAAGAGATAAGAAGCGTGGCACTAAAATCCAATCACCTGCTGTTTCTCGAAAGCCTACAAAAAGGCCTTGCGAAAATTCAAGAGCAAAAGCCGGGTATTATCGTCGTGTGGGGGCAGTGCGAGTATTTTGTGTTTAAAGCCCTTAAAGCGATCAAAACCGTTTGGCAAAATAAAACGTCTTCTCCGACTTTTAGCTGGGAAGGTGAAGACCTCAAAAAACATGCTTTTCTCGAGTTGTGTGAGCAACGCAATCTCTTCGAAAGCGCGAGTCTTCACATCATCAAGCGCCTCAAAAAACAGGCCGAATTTTCCCAGTGGTTACTCAGTCTCACCTCGACTCCACAGAATATTCTTATTCTATCCTTGGAAACTGACAAACTAGCCAAGAAATTCTCCGACGCAATGGGTGCTTTGGAAGCTCTGATCATTCCATGCCAAAAACCTTCGCACGATGACATTCACAAAATAGCCTTGCAGCTACTCAAAAATCGGAAGTTAAATCTAAGTCCCGAGAGTCTTAAAATTCTTCTGCAAGCCGTGACTAACGATCTGTATGCTCTTGAAAATGAGATCGAACGCTTGTCGCTGGTCTTTACCGACGAAAAGCCGGTCACCCCACTGCAACTCGCTCCCTTTCTTCATACCATTCCTGAAGAACAGGGCTTTCGATTGATCTCTTTGATTGTTGAAGAAAAACACACTCAAGCCCAACTCTTTGTTACGGATTTACTCCACCAAGGTGAAAGTCCGATCGGCATCACAAGTTTGATCGCCTGGCATTGCCGCAACACCCTGAAGCTTATGGACGCAGCTCGCAACTCTGGCAAAAGCAACCCTCTGCGAGTTTCTTACCCGCTCTTGAAAAGCTACCAAAAGTATGTTCGCAGTATCAAGCCAAGACAGATGGCATGCGCGCTTGTCGAATGTCAAAGCGTGGATGCAAGCCTTAAATCGTCATCACTTGCGCCTGAAATCCTCCTGAGCCACCTTCTCAGTATGCTTAGTTAAAATTTCTCAAAATACTGTGTAAGCGGTATAATTAAACAAATTACTCTCTTTCTCATTTATAAAGATTGCGAAATGCTGATCAACTTTCATCATTTTTTACGATGGGGAAGAGGCTCTCTTCCTATAGCAGCAACTGTTTTCATTGGCTCGTTTTCTCCTCTACTCGCCGACCCTAAACCCGCACCCATGCTCGAAGTTCCCATGGACCTGCAACAGGCCGCGGAAATAGCCCCAGATCTGCCAGCAACCGCTGCCGTTTTGGATCGCTCGGACAATGTCTGGTTTATCGGAAAACACTATCTTTGGAAGTGGTCACCAGCTCAAAATGCACTTCAGCAGATCAAACTCGCCACCAAAATGGTGCTTAGAAATCTCGTTTTGCGAGGCGAACGGGTTTTTGTCAGTGATGACAAACAGCTCTTTCAGATAGAAACCGCTCCCTTTAAAGTCATCAGCTTCACAAGTGCCAACCCAAAATCGCAATCGCTGGATATTCTAGGCGAGCAAAGTCCTATTTTTTGGCTTAAGACGGATGGGATTTATGAATTGTCACCCGAAAACGGTACCCTTGCAAAGATCCTCGATCACAGTCTAAATGCGGTTGAAGAGGCCCACTATCTGTATGTGGCACCAACCTAAACGCTCTGGATGACACGCAACAACGAACTTGTTTTTATCTCCTACGACAACAATGGCAAACCTAAGAAAAACGGAAAAATCGAAAAGAATATTTACGACATACAACGCGTCCATGACGACATCTTTGCGCTCAGTCACCAAGCTGTTTTCCGCTTTTCGAAACGTGGCAAGCTCATTCAAACGGTTCCGGTCATCGCTCAGCGTCGCTTAGTTCTTTCTGCACNNGCGCACGTGTTTGTTTTTCAAGACAGACTTCTGGAAGTGCATCTGCCCATGACTAAAGAAACGCACTATTTTTCCATCGATGTCGGTCGGATCCATAAGGTATCCGCGCTCGCATTTTCCAATTTGTATGTTTCCTTAATTCTTGATGGAAGTCCCCGTGTTTTCAAATTTTCAAATACCGGCTGGTCTTCGTCATAAGGACGGACAATGAAATTGCGTCTATTTTTTGCGTTCCTCTCCTTGCCACTGTTTTCCTGCACTCAAACTCAGCAACTTAGGCCTCCGATCCCGCTCGACGCCCGTCCCCAGAAAGCTCCCGTCCAAACATCGGCTGCTCGGCAACTGCAAACTTTGCTTGCCGTCACTCATGAGGACCCCGTTGAAATACACGAGGTCGAAGACATTCTGGCAATCTTGCACGCTCGGGTTTACGAAGAAGAAGGTCGCAAGAACGAAGCTACGGCTGAATGGTTCAAAGCCATGCGGCTAGCTAAAGGTCCCTTCCAAAAGGAAAGTTTCGAAGCTTGGGTACGCAGTTATCTGCGGGACCTCGGCGGAGAACCGAATTTCAAACTTATCGCCAAACTTCTCTTAAAGGAAACGAACGACGGTGCCAACTCTCCCTACATGACGACGCAGAAACTCACCAATCCGGATGCCCTGGCTAGGTCCCTTGAAAAATTTTTTAAGCCCGCACTCGCTGCCAACGAGACGATCGCAAATACTGAAGAAGTCGATAATTCCTTGGCCGTTCCCTCCCAGGAAGGCCCGCCTGCCCATGACACTTTGCTCTTAAAAATTTCAGCAAATTATTGCAGGGCTCATACGCCTGACACCTACCAGTGGACAGCGTGGATCCATACGCTGGATCCGCAAGTTCGTATCTACTGGCAAGCGCTAGTTTGGGAATGTCGTAACGAAAATCAGAAGGCCATCGACACTTTCAATGATGTAGTTCCAAGACTTTCAGAAAGCGCGAAACTCGTGCCTTATGCCATAGTGAGCTATGAACATCTGATAAAACTTCAAACCCGCAGTGCCTTGCGGGCGGATGTTGCGGGGACCTTTGAGCACCTGATCGATCTCTGGGAAACAGGCAATCTCCAAGCCAACACGATGGGGCTCTCCGAAGCCGAATTCCAATTTGAAAAAATTGACGATTATCTCTCAGCAGCCCGTGCGGAGGCCTTGGCTGGAGACTATCTCAAAGCCAAGGTGGTGGTGCAAAGTGCTCTGGACCTCATCAGCAAAGCACCCTCAGCAATTTCTGAGACCACTGACGAAGATTTTGAAAAACTAACCGACTTCAAAGCGGAGGCCTATCACCTGCAGGCCAGTCGGATTGCACTCGAAAACAAGGAATATTCCCATGCCTCTGCGATCGCGCGCCTGGCCTTGCAGACTCCCAACTTATCTCAGGAGTGGACCCAACGCTTTTTATGGTCTCAGGGTTTGTACGAGCTACTCGATGACAAAACAGAGTCAGCCAGAAGCGTCTGGGAACTTTTACTCGAAAAAAAACCAGCTCAGGAGCTACGACCGCGCGTTTATTTTTGGATTGCTAAGACGCTCCATGCCGAGGGTAAGACTAAGCAACGCGATCAGTACTTGGCACGCCTTGCAAAAGAGTTCCCATTTAATTTTTACACGCTCATCAGTCCCACTTTCTCATCCGAAGATGATCAGGCCATACTTGCTGAAAAGATCGGCAATCCTGAACGGTTGATTGCAAAGATGGGAGAGGAGAAAAACTACGATCTTGCTCCCTTGCGCAAGCACAGCGAAATCGGCCCCCTACTCTTACGCACCGAGATTTTGGCGACAGCAGGGCTGTATGATTGGGCTGAAATTGCCGGGCGAGATTTAAGTGAGCACGTCAAGACCGAATTCACAATTGAGAAACATCGCGAAGAGTACCTCTATATTTCAAGACTTTTGTATGCGGCACATAACTACAAGGCCAGTATAGCTTTGACTTCGGCCCTGGTAGACAGTGATGCCACCTTCTGGACACAATGGCCGGAACAAATTCTCATCTACTACCCTCAGCCTTTTTCCGATATCTACCAGCGCAAGGCTCAGGAAATGTCGGTCGACATTGCTTTGCTATACGCCATCGGCCGCCAGGAGAGTCTCTTCGACAAAGATGCCCGCAGTTCATCAGGCGCCTTAGGTTTGATGCAATTGATTCCGGCAACTGCCAAAGCTGTAGCCCTCGATGCCGGTTTGGACTCTCCTGATCTCATCAGAAAACTTTTTCAGCCGGAGCTCAACATCGAACTCGGCAGTCGCTACGTAAAAAAACTCAACCTATACTTTAAAGGCGATCAGACCGCTGTTATCGCTGGCTATAATGCTGGCGAATTCGCTGTCGACAAGTGGCTGGAGCATCGGCCACATGAAGACCCGGATATTTGGTTGGAATTAATCCCGTTTCAACAAACGCGCCAATATGTTGAAGAAGTCTTGCGCAACTATTATATCTATAAATACCTAAAGCCAGGCTTGGGAACAGTAGTCATTAAAAGAAGTATGGATTATAAGAATAGAGTCCAAGTGTTTTTACCGAAGGGACGTGCTGATGAAAAGACCAGTCAGGGACATGAAGAAAGAGACTGAAGGATGGTTGCAATTAGCGGTTTTAATTCTTCTCTTTCCTACGCTTTTCTTTCTCTGTGTTTATTTTCCAATATGGGTAGGTCTGACACCACGTTTCCCCTAACAATTTCTTTCACAAGTTTTTTATGTCTGACTTGAATTGGGAACAGCGCGAAGAAATACGTTCCGTGGGGCGGTCTACATTTAAGATAGCGGCTCTGTGCTTTGTCCTTATGACTCTGGGCTCAATTGTCCGCGCCACCGACTCAGGGCTTTCCTGCCCAGACTGGCCGATGTGTTTTGGCAAGCTTGTTCCCGAGATGGATATTCAAATCTTCTTGGAGTGGTTTCATCGTCTCATTGCTTTGATCATGGGTCTCTCCTTGCTTAAAATAGGCTGGAAGGTCTTTCGATCACCTTTTTTGCGTGCCAGTTTTAGTAAGGAAATCTTCTGGGCCTTAGGTCTCTTTCTTCTGCAGTGTGTTCTAGGCGGTCTTACCGTCTTAAAACTCCTGAACCCCTCGATCGTTTCGTCTCATCTCATGACCGCCTTGCTGTTTTTCAGCTTGCTGCTTTGGATTTGGCGGAGGTCTTCAGCAACCGCATCTGCGAGCGCTCCTTTTGCCGCGTCACCGACCACGCTTTGGGGTCTTCTTCTAGCTGCGGGATTGATCTACTTGCAACTGGGAGTTGGCGGCATGGTTTCCTCCAACAATGCTGGTTTGGTCTGTCCTGATTTTCCACTCTGTCATGGGCTGTGGTTTCCACCTGCTTATTTTCTGCCTTGGGTGCAGATGGGGCATCGCTACCTCGCGNNTTCCTCTGCTGCTGGCCTTACAAATCTGCCTTGGCGTCTTAAATGTGTTCTTTACCTTGCCGCTTTGGGGTAGGGCAGCACACCATGCCAATGGTATCTTCGTTTTTGCATGTTTATTTGTCGGTGGGGTAGACCTTTATCTGGCCAGTCTCAAACAGCGCCNNCTCTAAGAAAAACACTCTGTTTCGCGATTTCTATCTGCTCACGAAACCCACTATCACCTTACTTGTGGTGATCACCATTTTGCCGAGTCTACTGCTGGCATCCCCGCATTTGCCAAATCCCCTCCTAGTGCTCTATGCCTTTCTGGGCACAGCGCTTGCTTCGTCGTCGGCAGCTGTCTTCAATCAATTCTTTGAAGAAAAGTCAGACCAACTCATGGAGCGAACCCAAGGCCGTTCGCTGCCAAGTGGCAAAGTTTCCTCGCATGCCGCCTTAATTTTCGGACTCACCCTCGGGCTCTCAGGGTTTTTTCTACTTTATTTCGGCACAACTCCGCTTGCTGCGTTCGTCGCACTCTTCGCACATCTATTCTATATTTTTGTTTACACACTATGGCTGAAACGCAAGACGCCTCAGAACATCGTGATCGGGGGGGTTGCCGGTGCCGTCGGTCCACTTATTGGCTGGGCTGCAGTTAGCGGCGAACTCGCTTGGCCAGCCTGGATGCTCTTTCTCATTATCACGCTTTGGACCCCTCCGCACTTCTGGGCACTAGCCCTCAAGTACAAGGATGACTATAAAAAAGCTGGCATCCCTATGTACCCAGCGGTTTACGGGGATGACAAAACTCGCAAGGCCATGATGGTCTACTCTATACTCCTGGTGCCCTTCGTCTTGTCTTTTGTCTTCTTCAAGCAGGCTGGCGTTAAGCAGGCTGGTATTTTATATTTGCTCGTTGCTGGTTTTGTAGCGTTGAAATTTGCATGGGACAGTTACAAAATTTATAAGGCCAAAACTAACGAAAATGTTATGACCTTCTTCCACTTCTCCTGCACCTACACTTTTGTCATTTTTGGCGCCCTCAGCGTTGATCGTCTTTTATCGCTCTTAACTTAAAATCCAAAGGTAATCATTTTTGCGCGACTCAAGTTCACGATTTAAGCGACCTGCTCAAGCTCAAAGGTATTGGCTTTACCTTGCTTGCCTAATATTTTTCCTTGTACTGCTCGCTATTCTTTATGCCAAAAAAGGTACCTAGCTTTGAAGAAACTTGTTGCCATAGCGACACCAAGCTTTTGCCGAAATGCTGATGTCCGCTCGTTAGCTTTGAAAGTCGTTCATCCCAATCATCAGGTGATTTTTGCAGATACCGAGCATGAACTGGCTGGGCCTGAGCTTGTGCGCTTTCTCAAAAATGCAGACGNNCGCCATAATTGGCAAAGAAGTCGTTTCATCAGACATTCTCTCACAGCTTCCCCAACTCAAAGCGATCTCAAAATACGGGGTGGGCTTGGACAATTTGGACTTAGACGCCTGTAAAAAATCCGGAGTGCGAGTGTATTGGCAGCCTGGAGTCAACGCTGACAGTGCTGCGGAACATACAGTCGGACTTATGCTTGCTGTCTTCCGCAATATCGCTCGCAGCGATCGTTGCTTTCACCAAGGAATCTGGTGGAAAAATGGTGGGGTCCAATTGACCGGGAAAAAAATCGGCGTCGTTGGTTTCGGAGCGGTAGGAAGTCGCGTTGCCGCCCTACTCAAAGCTTTTCGCTGTTCGATCTTCGTCAGTGAGATTGACTTTCAAAAGGATAATGCTATCCGAGCCGCCGGCTTTGAAAAAGTGCCTTTCGAAAAACTCATCCAAACCTGTGATGGCATAAGTCTGCACGTGCCTTTAAGCACCCAGACCTTTCACCTTATCGACACCCCGCAATTTTTGCGTATGAAGAAAGGTGCCTTTCTTATCAATACATCGCGGGGCCGTGTGGTCCAGCAAACAGCACTAAAAACTGCACTCACAGAGGGCACGATCGCTGGTGCCGGTCTCGATGTTTTTGAAGAAGAGCCCGTCCAGGACCCTGAACTCTTCAAGATAGAAACCCTTGTGGCAAGCGCCCATATGGCAGGCAACAGCGAAGAGGCTGTTTTAGCCATGGGCCGCGCAGCCATTGACGGCGTCAGAGAATTCCTCTTTAATAGGTACCACTAATAAGCCGCGGCTTTAAATGCGATAAGATATAGAGAATTTAGCTTGGTGAAACTATGAAAGACAAGATTGAGAAAATTATTGAAGAAGATATCAATCCTTACTTGGCGATGCACCAAGGTGGGTGTGAGTATATCGATTTTCAAGAGGGAAGTGGCATCCTTACGATTCGCATGTTTGGTGGCTGCTCGGGGTGCCCATCGAGCCAGCTGACGCTATTCAACGGTATCATTCCGATTTTTAAAGAAAAAATGCCTGAGATTCAGGACATTCTCCTCGACTAAAAGGTCGCCTGGGTCAACTTACACACTTTAAAAATCGGCACAAGCCTTAGGGAGCTGTCAGAATTTCGACTTTGCCGTCACTGCGAATGGCAAGGGTATGCTCGAATTGCGCAGAAAGTTTGCCGTCATAGGTTACCGCAGTCCAACCGTCGGAGAGGATTTCGCAACGCCAGTCGCCCTCATTGATCATGGGCTCGATGGTAAAGACCATCCCACGGCTCAAGCGCGCACCTTTCCCAGCTTTTCCATAATGCGGTATTTGCGGATCTTCATGGAAGATACGCCCAATACCATGTCCCACAAACTCACGGACAACTTGATAGTGGCAATTTTCGGCATAGTTTTGAATCACCGCACCGATGTCACCGACGCGCGCACCATCCTTCACAACCTCAATGCCCAGATCCAAACACTTGCGAGCACAGTCCACCAGACGACGAGCATTCTCGGAGACCTTGCCTACGAAAAAAGTTCGCGAAGAGTCACCATGAAAATTGTTTATGATCGGCGTGACATCGACGTTTATGATGTCGCCTTCTTTTAGAAAAACACTGGGACTCGGTATACCGTGACAAACAACTTCGTTGATCGAAGTGCAAATCGATTTCGGAAAGCCTTTATAGTTGAGCGGAGCCGAACGTCCCCCTTTTTTTTTGGTCACTTCTTCCACAAGATTATTGATATCTTGGGTCGAAATACCTGGCTTAATAAAGGACTCGACGAGATCCAAAAGTTCCCAGGCTAAAAGGCCTGCCTTTTTCATCTCATCGATTTCCTTATCCGACTTGAGAATTATCAAGACACTCTCCCACTCATCATTAATAAACTCAGGAACCAGTCGGGATCTTTGACATCGACCGTCATTTTTTTCTTAGCCATACCCCGAAGCTCCAAGCAAGCCTGATGCTGCATCAGCACACTGATGAGTTCCAAACCATGCAAGTACTTGTGAATACTCTTAAGGGATCCAAAATCCGGCAGCTGCTGAGTCAGCGACCGGCGATAGCGATCCAAATCTCGATCGAGATCAGGATACGTCGTTTTCCTAAGTCCTAAGCTATTCTTCCCCTTCGCGTGAAATACGTCATAAAAGTCCAGCTCTGGCCAAGGAAGAAAAATCCCCGTGATAAGGCCGTCAACCCTTTTGTCCTCGGGTTTTACAAATTGCACATCAAAACCGCCAACTAACAAGTTGTCGCTGAGAACCTTTTCGAGGAGCCCCACCTTGCCTCGCATCGTGCTAAGAAACAACGGTTTTCTTTCGTTTGCGCGACTCAAAGCAAAGGTCGGCAGCTGCAGGTCCGATCTATAACCGGGATGCCCACGGGGAATCAATGATGAGGGACTCGTCCCCCAATACCCTGAGGCAATTCCTAGCAAAGCCTCGCGTGGAAAGAGCGAAGATAAACGCTTGCGAACACTTAACTCCTTAAGCATAGGGTGGTTTTCAAACCAAACCATCGCGCTCAGGATGGGCAGATCCACTAAACAGTCGCAGGGAACTTTTTCGAAAACTTTTCGCTTATTCGGGGCAACGGGTTGATCTTCAGCCATTACGAAGCCGTNNAGCGGGGGTTGGGGGACAAGGCTATGCCGTCTAAATTTTTCTGAGGAACAAAACGCCCGACGCATTCGAACTTGATCGGCTCACTGGTTTTGCGCTCTCGCCAAAATAAAACGCCATTGAGAATATAAGGACCAAATTCTGGCTCGCTCTTCCAGTTGACGCGAAGGCTCTCCCTTTCAGCGACAATATCGAAGGAAGGCAGAGCCCATTGCCCTGAGCCTTTTTCACGAACTATAGCCGCTAAGTTTTTTTTCAAAAAAACTACAATATCCTGCGCTTCAAGTTCCTGGCCATTCCACCAGTAAATTCCCGTGCGCAAGCCCAGGACCCAGCTCAAGCCCTTTGGCGCTTTGGGCTCAACATGAACACTTTTTAAAATAAGTGGCTCGGACTCGCTTTTGAGCAAATTCAGACGCGTCAAGGCTGGACAGATCAAGCGGCCGATCACCGGATCATTCGCAAGCCAGGCACTGGGTTCATGATCGGTAAAAGGCGGGGTCGGCCAACCGGCAATGCCGAGAGTAGAATTTTCAGAGGCAACTAAGAGATCCCCCTGGAGAGCAAACCTGAAAGCAAGAGCCAAAAAAATGCTTAAGTAGCAGCGAGCCCTTTTGTGTTGAGAGAACTCCCGATTTCGCAAACCTTCAAACCTTCTTTTATGAGTTGTGCGTCCAGAATTTTTCCGCCAGTTTTGCTCAAACTCTGTATGACCGCTTGGCGCGCTTCGACCGGGCAGAAGAAAACCATCGCACCACCTCCGCCAGCCCCACAAATTCGGCTAAAATAGGCACCGGCCGTCATCGCCGCTTTTTCAAGCCGGCGGGTCTCTTCGGTCTCAGTCATCGGCCANNCCATTCGCGCGAGGAATGTTTAATGACACCGGAGAGACTGCCATTTTCGGCCTCCTTGCCACAAGCTTCCGCACACTTCCCAATCTCTTCGAGACAGGCTGCGACGTCCTTGTCACCTTCAATCACACGCTTATAGAACTGCCAATTATTCTCACCGGAAACTCTCGACTGCCCACTATAGCACAGCACCATACTTTGCCCTAGTTCATTGAGCAGAGAGGAGTCGAGCGTTTCTACCGTCTCACCAAGGAACGGATAGCGAATAATGTTTAAGCCCCCACGTACTGCCGCCCAATGGTCTTGAAAGCCGGTCGGAATGTGCAACAATCTGGCTTCTATATTACAGACTAAACGCACCAGAGACTGCTCCGGCAAAATTGCATGGCCCGCGAGTTTGTGTCTTAAATAATTCAATCCGCCTGCGATAGCGATGCCTAAACTTGAGGAACCACCGAGCCCCGCGCCTTTCGGCGAGTGGGCGTCGGTCCTGATAAGCAAAGGAGGCAGTTTTTCATCCCAGAGCGCTTTCAACAATAAGCCTACTAAAGCTAAGCGCTCCGTTGCACAAACCTCCGTAAAACTGCCACTGACAAATGTATTTTGATCACTGCTTCGCAAATGATAGTCTTTGTCCTCTGAAGCAGAAATTTCCGCGGTGGCGAGTAAACTCAGACCTATGTTGACCGTGCATTTATGAGAGACAAGATGATGCAAAGGCCATAGATCAAGAGTGCCGCCAGCCATATCAATACGCGTTGGAGCTTGCGCCCTGACCGCAAACATAGCTTCCCCTTCTCTTCAAATGATTGGATACAAGTCATCATGATAGACAATCGCCTCACTACCCGTAAACGACGAATTTGCTATATCAATAGCGACCCCAAGACTCTGGAGACCAGCGTCGCATTCTTTGAGAAGAGACTCAAACTCCTCTCCGACCTTGAAATCATCAACCTCCCCTCACTTGAAAAAATCGCTTTTTCTGCCTGCGATCTTATCATTATCAATTGCGCTTTTTTAAGCGATGAAGCGTTCATGCAGTGGTTTCCAAAAACCTCAGAAAAAATAACCAAGCAGTTAAACATTTCGGTTCCTACGATATTTCTGGCTCGCATCGATTTTGCCATTCTCGATAAAATGTGGCAAAGCGCCTACCAATCCAATTGGTACTTCGACATTATTCACCCCGAGCATCTTGAGTCGCTCCCGATTCGCGTCGCAACTCTCTTAAGGATCCATGATCATCTGCATGAAATGCAACGTTATGAACTCGAAATAGGCCTCTTGAAAAAAGAAGTGGTTGATATCCAGCAAAAACTCGAAAAGTTTCTAGCACGATGAGTATCCTTGACCTTTCCTCGCTATCGGAAAGAGAACTCATCTTTCACTATGTCCTAAGTTGTAAACAGCAAGGGCTGAACTTGCCCTATAGTGACTTGCTTGTCATCGATTGCTGGTTAACCGAAATCAATCATGACGCAGATGCTCTCTTGCTCATTCTAGCGGATACCCTCCCTCAATATTTTGCCAAACGCACAAAGCACGCCACTCTCAAAAATATTCAGAAAAGTATATCCCAGAAAATCCGCGAGTATCTTATGACCAAGCCATTCTCCACCAATCCTGCGGTGAGCGAAGAACGCGAGAACTTCTCCCTAGATCTTGATAAGCAATTCTAGCGACTGGCACTTTGCTGGACGCTTGGTTCCGAAACATCTGCAGGCGTACAGTCATTCACAGAACGCAAGGGATTGCATCTTGCAGGATGGCCGCCTGGAATTTGAACAAAGTACTTTGAAGAAAAACGCGAGTCGGGAACTGGATAATCCGTACTCACAATTTGCGCACCACTGGCTAAAGCTGCCTCGCGCTGACGGGTATCTCCCTTACGCGCGTTCATCGTATCTCCGTCCGAACGCGTCCGGACTATGTAACCCCGTTTGACCAATTCTGCGATCTGAGTACGGGTGTTTCCCTCCAAAGGATCCGTAAGATTGATGATCGCAGCCTCGGGCGTACCCACGGGTGCAAGAACGAAGAGCTGACGATTCCTAAGTGCAACGTGATTTTGCACATACAGAGCGCGGGCACTGTCACTACTGTCTAGAACGAAAAGAACCTTGCCTCGGGCACTTTCTATAGTAGGCCACTGATTATTCAAAACAGCCGCTTCCAGGGTACGCTCGTCGCCACGCACGTCATCCGGAATAATGATTTTGTTTCTCGGAAAGACTCCGCGTATTTCCGTATCAAGCGAACTGACGATTGCAGCTGTGGTTGGGAAAAGTTTAGTAACCCCAAAACCTAGAAAAGCTGGGAGGTGCTGAGCTAGCGACTCCTCCTTCAATTCTATCCAAATGACGAGCGGCAGATGACGGACGTTTGCCTCCGACCACTTGCGGAGTTCAAGCAAACAAAGCTGCAAAGTCAGGCAGTTGGAATTAAAGTCGATATCCGGAAAGTGCAAGACTTTAAAACCACGGCGATACATCACCCGTTCTGAGGCCGTTGGAGATTTGCCAAGAAGAAGATTCACCAAACGTTTTGTAAAACGTCCCCCCTCAGGATCCGCATAAACGTCTAACTCAACCTGCCGAACGTTGAACTTGCCGAGTTGCACAGCAAGTTTTTGGTGCGTGTAGTCGAGTGAGCGACCATCCACACGACCACTTAAACTTACAATCTTTCGAATCATACGCGCTGGCGCAATATGATAGCTGTTGTGCGTACCCAAAAGTTGCATGTCGTTCAGCCGAGGCGCAGCTCCTTCAGCAACTGCAGCAAGACCCAAAGCGAAAAGAAGAAGTCGTTTCATACTTTACCTTATGTCCGTAAATAATGGGGGTTTATGTCCATCTTAGTATAATCGGAAGTCTATCCAAGCAACGTTGGATTTGGGATCTTTCAGGAAATGAAAAAGCGGCTGGAAAACTTTGAGGAAGCGCTTACTAGGCGGACTAGATAAAGTAGGTGAGGCGAAATACTAAAAAATTATTCAGAGACGAGGAAAAAGTCTCGGATTGCAATCGCTCTCTGCGGGAAATTCTCCGAGCGGTCACATCTTCTCCGTACACTTTGTTTTGGATCTGGTAAAGCGTAACAAAAAACCCGATCCAGCTCAGATCAAAACTAAGATGACGTCCGGGCCATTGCGCGCCNNACTCCAATATCCTGGTAGCGACCGTAAGTGGGTCCTTCAGGCTTGTTTTCATGATGGCGATAGTGATGTCTCGGGAAATCAAAAAAGCCATGTGAGGTGTTTATCGAACGATAACCAAGACCTCCGGAAGCATAAAATTGCACCCCTAAAGATCCGGAACTGTCGATGACATCTTTAAAGTGTACCATGTGTGACTGAATGACAGCATCGGGATGCGCCGGAGCACCCGCCAGCGTTGAGTAAGCATAAGTATAATCGAGATAATAATTATCCGAGAACGCATAGACCACCGAACCTACAGTACCGAGACCATTAGGGAAGCCCACTCCGAGACTCAAACCTATCTTATTGTTAAGCCCAATTGGCTTCAACTCGTCCTTGATAGGAGGACGAAAATTGGGTGGGGCACCCATAGGAGGCCCAGGCTGCTGCTGCATAGCGTCCGGTGCAGCTTGCTGCGCTGGCACCGGCTCGGACTGAACCTGAGCATAAAGAGGAAGCATAGGCGAAAGCCAAAAAAGGAACGTAATGCGCCAGAGTTTCATATTTCCAACTCCCTTGCTATCATAGAGCTAGCGTCAAACTCGCTCGCGAGCGATCTCTCTAATTATACCTTACAAATCCGAAAAATTAGCCCTTCGAACCTGTCTTGCCCAGGCTCGAAGGGCCATCTAGGCATTTCATGCTTGTTCACTTATTAAAAAAAATAGATACAGAAACTTTCAACAAATCAGCAATCACCAAGTCATTCACTAGACAGTTCGCTCAAAAACGCCCGTATGCGCTTGGCATTCGCACCAAGATCGCCTTTTCCGTCGCGTGACTTCGAACGCATGTTAAGCCATCCATAGCCACTGCTATCTTGAATCTTAATTACAAAGTCATCCTTGAAATGAAAGGTAAAGCTCGTCACGTAGCCTTCGATAGCTAAGTTCTCTGGATCACTCACCGTAAGCGTCCAATCATCATGCCGCTTAATGATCACTAGACAGCGAGCGTAAAGCTCCTGCGGTGTAAGCCTTGACACAAAAGGTTTTAGATCTGCGTAAGACGCTCTCGCTATTTGGCGAAAAGCCTCGGGATAGCGCAAATCGCGTGCTTTATTTTCGGGAAGATTCTGCGCCTGCCGAAATTGCGGAACATTGTCGAGATCCGTCGTAATGTCATTGATCGGAGGAAATTTTCTTGCTTGCACAAGAAACACGACAGCTAGGATGATGGGCACCAAACTTAACACCGCATACAGTAAGATTTGACGAAGATTATGGAGCCAAATACCGACAACGCAAAGACCTATGAAGGCTAGCAAACACATCAGTAGGCCACACCCAAAAAGTTTAAAGCCTTGAAAAGGGGTCAGAATTTCATAATGGGAGAGCAGTGGCCCTATAATAAACGTTAGAAAGCTAACTCCACTCAGAGTTTTTACGAGAAAAAGTAATTTCAAATGCTCTCTCCTTCTTTATTTCTTATTTAATTATTTTTTCGGAGAATCGTCTAGGCGATAGAGCGATTAAGTCAAGAAACGCAGAAAAATTGGCTCCTTAGTCGTAAACAAGCCCATTTTGAGGATCCTATATTCGAAACTCAGTCCAAAGGCTTCCGGGGCAAACGCAAGAAAGATAAAACTTCTTCTCGAAAAAGAAAAAAAATGGTTTAAAATGGCTGAAGTAATGCGATAGGCCCCTCCAAGATTAGGATAGTCCCATGGACTTGCGAGAGCTTAAATCGGCCAAGCTGCCAAGTTCCAAACCCATCATTTTCTTTGATGGTGACTGCCTGTTCTGCAATAAATGNNAGAGACCATGGAAAATTCAGCTTTGCACCTCTTCAAGGTGAAACGGCCAAACAGTATTTGCCAAAAGCTGATAGAGAAAATCTAAGTTCTCTTATACTCCTGCGCGAAAACTTCATCATTCGCTCTTCCGACGCAGTTATAGAAATTTTCGTGGAACTCGGTGGTGCTTGGGGTCTAATGACAGTGCTTCGAATTTTTCCGGGTTTTCTGCGTAACTTCGTCTATCGCTTGGTTGCGCAAATGCGTCACAAGCTCTTGGTAAAAAACACCTGTCGCTTGCTATCAGAATCGGAAAAAAAGCGTTTTCTTCCCTAGCAGATCCCTACTAGTTTGTAACGAGTTGCCAGATACTCATTAGAAAAAAGAGGTAAAAATGCATACTTTGCATAAAGTCTTGCGAAAAATCAATGCTAACGGCGCAGCCTGGCCGGTCGATTTGTTTCGACGCGCCCTTGCTTGCCTTGCTCTTGTGTATTTTTGGACACTTCTTCATGAAACGAATCTCATTAGCGCCCCTACCGGACTGCTTGATCATCGAACGATTCTCGATATTTTTCCCTACACCTTTCAACCGCTTTTCTCCGAAAGCTTGAACTCAACGAGTATTAGCCTCATCTATGCTCTTGCGATGCTCATTGCTTTATTCATTATATTCGGTATCAGAGTTCGAATCTTTTCTCTGGTCCTCTACGTTATTTCGGTATGCGCGTTTCGCTGGAACTTTCTTGTCGTCTACGTCGACGATGTTTTCATGCATCTTTTTCTTCTTTGGTCGGCATTATTGCCCGACGGAAAAACGCAGTTTTTTGGCGGAAAATATCGAGAAAAGGCGCTCAGCACCAAGCTCGTATCTAAGGCCAGCATCCACTTTTTTCTCTTCAACATCTCCCTCATGTACTTAGTCTCGGGTCTAAGCAAGTGGTCCAGTCCAATGTGGGTCGATGGGACGGCAGTTTTTGTGATTCAAAAACTCTCCTTCACGCGTTTTCCTGCCTTTTGGCAGATTGAAATGATGCCCATCTTAAAAATCTTCACCTGGAGTGCCCTCGTTGTCGAACCGATCTTCGCTCTGATTCCTTGGCTAGCCAAAGGCAGCCGACTCAAACTCGGTTTGGCCATACTTGCCGTTTTCATGCACCTGTTTACAATTCTGACACTTGGCTTCGCCTTCGCAAACCTTGCGTGCATATGTGCGCTTCTACTCTGTTTTCAAGATGAACTGCACGCTTTCTATATGAAATCAAAAGGGCTCGTTAAAATAAAAGCCAACGAGTCTTGGCAGTCCTTGCGATTTTCAGACTATACGGGACTTGTCGTGGTCGTCTTGCTTACTGGCGCGATGAGCTTATCCTTTACAAACGCCTATTCTTGGCGATCATCTGTCCATGACTCTGTTCAACATGCACCGAAAGCACACAAGGCCCCGGTCAACCCCGAATACGGCAACCCCTTGCAGACAGCCTTCTATGGTGGACTCTGGGTTTTGGGTCTTGCACAATCGTATCAACTCATGGACTGGATCGACTCTCGGAATTTTACCATCGCTATAGGTGCCGAAATCATCAAGGCTAACGAAAAACTGTCGGAAGAAGAGAATTTGGAAAAATTCCTTCCCTCCACCGTCCGTGTCAACCTTCTTTACAGCTATATTTTCGAAGTGGTGTGGCATTCTATGCCCAAGGAAAAACTCGAGGTGCTTAAGAAAGCGCTCGTGTTCCGCCTTTCCAATTATTTATGCCGACATGAAAAAACCAAGATGCTCGATAAAGATGTCCGACTCAACTATTCGCTCTTTCGAATTTCCCCCCAACATCTGGAAACCTACGTCCCTGTGTTTAGAAAAAACACTCTGCTCGATTTTTCCTGTAAAACAGAAGGCATCAGCCAAATTCACCTAGACACCAGAGGACAACTCTAATGTGCGGATTTATCGTTATCAAAGCCTTGAAAGGCAAAATTGATATTCCCAGTTTCGAAGCCGGCCTAAGGACCCTGGAGCGCCGTGGCCCAGATGGGGTTGGGACATGGATGTCTCAAGAAGAAGACATCATCATGGGCCATACACGTCTCAGCATCATAGACCTGGCAGGTGGCGCTCAACCGATTGCCAATGAAGACAAAACACTCTGGTCGGTGGTGAACGGCGAGTTCTACGAGCACGATCGCATTCTCAATGACTTGGCTTCGCGTCAACATATTTTGCGTAGTCGGTCGGATTCCGAGATGCTCGTCCATCTCTATGAGGATTTGGGGCTAAACTGTTTTGAAATTTTACGTGGAGAATTTGCTTTCACCCTTTGGGATGCAACACGTCAGCGGGTCTTTGCCGCACGCGACCGCTTTGGGATCAAACCTATATATTACGCCATCCATGCTGACAAACTTTACATTGCCTCAGAAATCAAAGCTATTCTTGCAGCTGGTGTGCCTGCGCAATGGGATGAGAAAAGTCTTTACGACAGTTTTCACATTATGGTTCGCCAAAATTGCAGTATTTTTAAAGGTATTCAACCGATCCCACCGGGGCACTATCTTCTTGCCGATGAGCGGGGCGTGCGCGTGCAAGCGTATTGGGATGCCCAGTTCTCCTCAAACAATCAGAGTGAAGCGCTTTGTACCCAAAAGATGACCGACCTTCTCACACAAGCCATTCACATCCGAACCCGAGCTGATGTCCCCATCGCTTGCTACCTCAGTGGAGGCGTAGACTCGGCGTCCGTTTTAGGTATCGCGAGCAGTCTTCTTGCAAAAAAGATCACAGCCTTCACCATCAGCTTCGACCACGTTGACTTTGATGAGCGTGCTAAGGCCGAGGAAATGGCTCGCTTTGCAGGCGTAGACTTTCATCCGATTCATGTCACGGATCGTGATTTCGCTGATAAGTTCGAAAGTGCAGTTAGCTTGAGCGAAATGTTTGTCTTCAATTCTCACGCTCCCGCGCGCTACATTCTCAGTGAAAAAGTTTCGAAAGCAGGCTTTAAAGTGGTTCTCGGTGGCGAAGGTGGGGATGAAGTCTTTGCCGGCTATGAATTTTTACAGAAAGCCTTACAAAACCAAGCGCAAAAAAGTTCTCTGCTCGATCTTGGCCGACGAATTTTTGCTTTCCCCGACAGCAAGGAACGGCGCATCTTTGGTACTTCACCCTTGCTGGCAATGATTCTTCGAATCATCGGCCTTCCCGATCACCTGGCGACCTACTTGCACGACAAAGTTTTCACAATGAAAGACTTACTGGCTCCGGAATTTGAAAAACAGTTCAAGTACTACGATCCCTATTTTCTATTTCTCAAACAGTTCCCATTCCGTTCTCTAAGAGGCAAAGAGCGCTTTCGCCAGCTCCTCTATTTTTGGCTAAAATCAGCTTTCGTAAACTATGTCCTAGCGGGAGAACGCCTCGACATGGCCAATGGCGTTGAACTACGCTTGCCGTTTCTGGATCATCGTCTCTTTGAATTTGCCAGTCAAGTGCCAGGGAAGCTGCTCTATAAAAACGGAATCAATAAATACCTGCTCCGTAAGATAGCCAAGCCTTATGTAACGGAAAATATTCGGCGTGGGGACAAAAAACCGTTTATCGGACCGTCTGCCATGCGCTTAGACAGTCCTCTCTATCAATTGTTCCAGGACACTTTACGCAGTCAAGAGGCGAAAAATATTGCCTTCATCGACTGGCAAGCTTTGCAAAGCTTCCTTGATAAAACTAGCCTCTTATCCGAGAAGGAACGCGAAAAATATGACCCCTTATTTTTCATGTTGAGTTCCTTCGTCATACTGCAAAAACACTATAGGATAAGCCAATCTTGAAAACGAATTTTGACAAACTTCTACTGGTGATCTTTGGGCTTGTCCTGCTCAGTCGCTTGCTCGGCCTCTTATTGTCACCACTGCTTATTGCACACGCGCCTTTAACTTTACTAGTCCTAAGTCCCATGATCCTTCATCTCGGTTTAGTTGCTAATTTAATCCCTCAATTCGAGTTCTATACTGTGGCTCTCTGTGTGTCTCTTGCACATTCCTGTGCAGGATACTTCTTCGGTCGGGTTACAGGACCAGCTGCACTGTCTTGGATTGGAAACCGTTTTCCCACTCGGCAAAAAGAGCTTCGAGTTTTTAATGTCTTGGTGCGACGCTCGTCGGTATTTTCTATACTCATCTTTCCTANNCACTTGCCTTGCCCAAGTCGGGTGGACAGTTCTCTGCAAGAAACTGGGTCAGTCGCTCGAAAATTATATTGCTGTGGTACAAGATTTTTTGATGCAGAACTCTCTATGGCTCACAGGCCTCTTCTTTGGCATCTACTTCCTGGTCGAAAAAACCAAAAACTATCGTCTGAAACAGTAAGAAGCTGTTTGAAAAGTCTG